>NZ_JBHTCG010000028.1:0-120057 GCF_042665155.1 Sphaerisporangium rhizosphaerae
TCCGGGCGCTGAACTCCATCGGCTACGACGGGCCGATCTCGGTGGAATGGGAGGACGCGGGCATGGACCGCCTGGCCGGCGCCCCCGAGGCCCTGGCCTACGTCCGCGGCCTCAACGCCATCACCCCACCCACCGCCGCCTTCGACGCCGCCTTCTCCACCGAATGACCCCTCGCCGGGCGGCGGCCGCGCCATGACCGCCGCCCGCGCGAGCCCACCCCCCGTGCGCGCCGCCGTGCGCACCCTGCCGGTTGCGAGCCGACCGTGAGAGGAGACTGATGAGTACCGGAGTATGGCTGATCGGAGCACGAGGATCGGTCGCGGTCACCAGCATGATCGGTGCCCTGGCGGTGCGGGCGGGCCTGACCGCGCCGACCGGGTGTGTCCTTGAGTCGCCCGCGCTGCGGAACGACGCCCTTCCGCGTCTCGGTGACCTGGTCTTCGGCGGCCACGACGTCTCCTCGGTCCCCCTGGACAAGAAGGCCGCCGCGCTGGCCGAGGCGGGAATCCTCCCGGCACGGCTCGCCGAGGCCGTGCGGGACGCGCTGTTCGAGATCGAACAGCAGGTGCGGCCGCTGCCCGTCGGCGCCACCCAGGCCGAGGTCGCGCGGGAGATCGGCGCCGACCTCGACACCTTCCGCCGGCGCCACCGGCTGGACCGGGTCGTCGTGATCAACGTGTCGACCACCGAACCCGCGCCGCCGCCCCACCCCGCCCACGCCGACCTCGACGCGTTGCGGGCCGCGCTGGACGGCCCCGACCCCGTCCTGCCGCCCAGCTCCCTGGCCGCCTACGCCGCACTGCTCGCCGGCTGCCCGTACGTCGACTTCACCCCCTCCACCGGCGCCCGCCTGCCCGCCCTCGACGCGCTCGCCCGCGCGCAGGGGCTGCCCTACGGGGGACACGACGGCAAGACCGGCGAGACGCTGGTCAAGTCCGTGCTCGCCCCGATGTTCGTCCAGCGCAACCTGAGGGTGCGCACCTGGTCGGGGATCAACCTGCTCGGCGGCGGCGACGGCGCGAACCTGGCCGAGCCGGCCGCCAACGCGGCCAAGTCCGCCAGCAAGCAGCGCGTGCTGGCCGAGACCCTCGGCTACCAGCCGCAGGGCGACACCCGCATCGACTTCGTGGAAGACCTCGACGACTTCAAGACCGCCTGGGACCTGATCACCTTCGAGGGCTTCCTGGGCACGCGCATGCGCATGGAGTTCAGCTGGCACGGCTGCGACTCCGCCCTCGCCGCGCCGCTGATCCTCGACCTGGCGCGGCTGACCTCGGCCGCCCACCAGGCCGGGCGCGTGGGACCGCTCACCGAACTGGCCTTCTTCTTCAAGGACCCCCTCGGACAGGTCCCGCACGCCCTGTCCGACCAGTGGCAGGTGCTGCGCGACGCCGTCGCCTCCTACGGCGCGCCGGGCACGCCGCGATGACGACCCTGCGCGACCTGCTGGAGCTGGTCCGCGCCCCGGCCGCGCTGTCGGTCCCCGGCGACGTGGTCGCCGGGGCCGCCGCCGCCGGAGTGCTCGGCCGGCGTACCGCCGGCCTGGCCTGCTCCTCGGTCTGCCTGTACTGGGCCGGGATGGCCGCCAACGACTGGGCCGACCGGCACCTCGACGCCAGGGAACGCCCCGAGCGCCCCATCCCCTCGGGGCGGGTGACGGCGAACGCGGCCCTCGGCACGGCGGTGGGCCTCACCTTCGCGGGCGTCGCCGTGGCCGGGCTCGCGGGCGGCCGGCGTGCCCTGGCGGTCGCCGCGCCGCTGGCCGCCGCCATCTGGGCCTACGACGTGCTGGCCAAGGGCACGGCCGCCGGTCCGCCGGTCATGGCCCTGTGCCGCGGCCTGGACGTGCTGCTGGGCGCCAGCCCCGGGTCCCGCGCCGCCGCCGCGCTGCCGTCCGCCGCCACGATCGCCGCCCACACCTACCTGCTCACCGCGCTCTCCCACGGAGAGGTGTCGGGCACGCGTCCGGCCGTGCCCGCGGCGACCCTGGCGGGCACCGTCGCGCTCACCGCCGCCACCGTCCGCGGCAGCGCGAACGGGACGCAGCCCGCCCTCGCCGGTTGGTACGCCGCCCAGTTCGGCCTTCCCCAGGCGCAGGCCGTCGCCGACCCCTCGCCCGGACACGTCCGTGAGGCGGTCAGCGCGGGCATCGTCAGCCTCCCCGCCCTCCAGGGAGCCCTCACCGCGCGCGGCGGCGCTCCGCGCCTCGCCCTCCTGCTCGCGGCGGCGGCCCCGCTGGCCCGGCGCCTGGTCAAGAAGATCGCCGCGACATGAGGCTCGGCTATGGCACCAACGGCTTCGCCAACCACCGGCTCGCGGACGCCCTGGAGGTCATCGCCGGCCTCGGCTACCAGGGAGTGGCGCTGACGCTCGACCACTGTCACCTCGACCCGTACGCCGACGGGCTGGGACGGCGGGTGGCGGAGGTCGCCGACCGGCTGCGCGCCCTCGATCTGGCGGTGGTCGTCGAGACCGGTGCGCGCTACCTGCTCGACCCGCGGCGCAAGCACGCCCCGACGCTGCTCGACGACGACCGCGACACGCGGGTGGACTTCCTGCGCCGCGCCGTCGCGATCGGGGCCGACCTCGGGGCCGAGGCGGTGTCGTTCTGGTCCGGCATCCGCCCGGCCCATGTCGACCCGGCCGTCGCCTGGGACCGGCTGGTCGAGGGGTGCGAGCGGGTCGCCGAGACCGCCCGGGAGGCCGGGGTGACGCTCGGCTTCGAGCCCGAGCCGGGGATGCTCGTGGAGACGATCGCCGGCTGGCGCCGCCTGCACCAGGCCCTGGGCGCGCCGGACGGCTTCGGCATCACGCTGGACATCGGGCACTGCCGCTGCAACGAGCCCGACCCGGTGCCCGCCTGCGTCGCCGGGGTCGCCGGGCACCTGGTCAACGTCCAGATCGACGACATGCGGCTCGGCGTGCACGAGCACCTGGAGTTCGGCGAAGGGGAGATCGACTTCCCGCCGGTGCTGCGCGCCCTCGACGACGCCGGCTACCGCGGCCTGGTCGCGGTCGAGCTGCCCCGCCATTCCCACGCCGCGCCCGCCGTCGCCGCGCGTTCGATCGACTTCCTGCGCGCCGCCGAGAAGGCGTCGCACGGGACGGAAGCAAGCCCGTCATGACGCCGCGACAGGCGCCGCGCGGGCCGGAAGGAGGCCCGTCATGACGCTGGGACAGGCGCCGCGCGGGCCGGAAGGGAGCCCGTCATGACGCTGGGACCGGCATCGCGCGAGGCGGCGGAGGGTCCATCGTGACGCTGGAGGAGCGGCTGAGCGCCGCACTGCGCGACGGATCGCCGGGGGAGTGGCTGGAGGACGCCCTGGCCGCCGCGGCCGAGCGGCCCGAGTCGATCGGCCGGTCCTTCGCCGCGGCCGGACGGCGCGTCGGCAGGCAGGCCCTGTCCGGGGCGCCCGGCTGGACGGCGGACGAGGCCGCGCGGGCGCTGCTGCTGTCCGCGCTGCCGCCCGACCGGCAGGCGGACCAGGCCGGCGAGCTCTACCGCCACGGCGACGCCGACGAGAAACGCGCCGTGCTCAAGGCGTTGCCGATGCTCGCCGCCGACACGGCGGCGGTGCCGCTGCTGCACGACGCGATCCGCACGAACGACACGCGCCTGGTCGCGGCCGCCCTCGGCCCGTACGCCCGCCACCTCGACCAGACGGCATGGCGGCAGGCGGTGCTCAAATGCGTCTTCATGGGCGTGCCGCTGACCGCCGTCGACCGGCTGGACGAGCGGGCCGACCACGAGCTGGCGGCCATGCTGGCCGCTTTCGCCGACGAGCGCGCGGCGGCAGGACGTCCCATGCCCGCCGACGCCGCCGCCCTCCTCGACCGCCTGACCCCCAAGGAGGCCTGATGCGCATCTTCGACCCGCACATCCACATGACGTCGCGCACCACCGACGACTACGCGCGGATGGCCGCCGCCGGAGTACGGGCCATCGTGGAGCCCGCCTTCTGGCTCGGGCAGCCCCGTACCAACCCCGGCTCGTTCGCCGACTACTTCGACTCGCTGCTCGGCTGGGAGCCGTACCGGGCCGCCCAGTTCGGCGTCGTCCACCACGCGACCATCGCGCTGAACCCCAAGGAGGCCGGCGACCCGCGCTGCCGGCCCGTGCTGGACCTGCTCCCGCGCTACCTGGACAAGGACCGGGTCGTCGCGGTCGGCGAGATCGGCTACGACTCGATGACGCCCGAGGAGGACGACGCCTTCGAACGGCAGCTCGCCCTGGCCGTCGAGTTCGACCTGCCCGCGCTCGTGCACACCCCTCACCGCGACAAGGCCCGCGGCACCCAGCGGACCATCGAGGTCGTCGCCGCCTCCGGGATCGCGCCCGGGCGGGTCGTCGTGGACCATCTCAACGAGGTCACCGTCGACATCGTGCACGAGTCCGGATGCTGGATGGGCTTCTCCATCTACCCCGAGACCAAGATGTCGCCCGAGCGCATGGTGGAGATCCTGCGCAAGCACGGGCCGGACCGGATGCTGGTCAACTCCGCCGCCGACTGGGGCGTCTCGGACCCGCTGCTGACGCTGGAGACCGGCAGGGCGATGCTGGCCGCCGGGTTCACCGACGACGACGTCGACCGCGTGCTGTGGCGCAACCCCGTGGAGTTCTACGGCCAGTCCGGACGCCTGGACCTGACCGGCGCCGAAGACGGGTCCGGCTCCGTCGCCGGTTCCGTCGCCGGCTTCGACGAGCCCACCTTCGCCGGCAGCTCCATCAAACGCGGAGGCAGCTGATGCGGCTGCTCCACTCCTCGGGGACACCGCTGCACGTCAGCTACTGCACCAACGTCCACCCGGCCGAGGACCTCGACGGCATCATCGCCCAGTTCGACGCCTACGCCGTCCCGATCCGCGACCGCCTCGGCGCCGACGTGCTCGGGCTCGGGCTCTGGCTGGCCGCGCCCGTCGCCGCCGCCCTCGCCGCCGACCCGGCGCTACGCGCCAGGCTCCGGGGGGAGCTGACCGCGCGGGGCCTTGAGGTGGTGACCGTCAACGGCTTCCCCTACCGCTCCTTCCAGGACCCGGTGGTCAAGCACGCGGTCTACCACCCCGACTGGACGACGCGGGAACGGCTGACCTACACCCTGGACCTGGCGCGCGTCCTGGCGGACCTGCTGCCCGACGATGCCGCCCGGGGCTCGGTGTCCACCCTGCCGCTCGCCTGGCGCGACCCCTGGGACGCCGCGATGGCCGGCCAGGCCGCACGCCGGCTCGACGAGCTCGCCGCCGGCCTGGCCGACGTCGAGTCCGCCACCGGACGGGTCGTGCGCGTCGCGTTCGAACCCGAACCGGGCTGCGTCGTGGAGACCACCGAGCAGGCCATCGCCCACCTGGCGGACGCCGACCACGACCGGCTCGGCGTCTGCGTCGACCTCGCCCACCTGGCCTGCGCCTGGGAGAAGCCCGCCGACGCGCTGGGCGCGCTGCGCGACGCCGGCCTGCCCGTCGTCAAGGTCCAGCTCTCCGCCGCCCTGGAGACCGCCGAGCCGGAGGCGCTGCGCGAGTACGTCGAACCGCGCTTCCTGCACCAGACGCGCACCCCCGCGGGCGAGGCCGCCGACGACCTCGACGAGGCCCTGGACCGGCGGCTGCCCGGGCCGTGGCGGGTCCACTACCACGTGCCGCTGCACGTCTCCCCGTCCGCGCCGCTCGCGGCGACCACGCCGCTGCTGCGCGAGGCGCTCGCCGAACTCGCCGGCGGCCCGGAGCCGCTGTGCGACCACTTCGACGTGGAGACCTACACCTGGGGCGTCCTGCCCGCCGCGCTGCGCCCGCAGACGCCCGGGCAGCTCGCCGACGGCATCGCCGACGAGCTGGACTTCGTCCGCGCCGAACTTCGCCACCTGGGAGTGGAAGCATGACATCGTTGCTGGTCCTGGACGTCGTAGGCCTGACCCCGAGGCTGCTGGCCCACATGCCGCGGCTGCGCGCCGTCGCCGACGGCGGCTTCCAGGCCGAACTGGGCACCGTCCTGCCCGCCGTCACCTGCTCGGTGCAGTCGACCTTCCTCACCGGCGCGCCGCCCGCCGAGCACGGCATCGTCGGCAACGGCTGGTACTTCCGCGACCTCGGGGAGGTCCTGCTGTGGCGCCAGCACAACGCGCTCGTCGGCGGGGACAAACTGTGGCACGCCGCCCGGCGGGAGCGGCCCGGGTTCACGGTGGCCAACGTGTGCTGGTGGTACGCCATGGGCGCCGACGTCGACTGGACCGTCACGCCGCGGCCGATCTACCACGCCGACGGGCGCAAGGACCCCGACTGCTACACCTACCCGCCCGAACTGCACGACGAGCTCACCTCGGCCCTCGGCGAGTTCCCCCTGTTCACCTACTGGGGCCCGGGAGCGGGTATCGCCTCCTCCACCTGGATCTGCCGCGCCACCGAGAAGGTCATGGCCGACCACGACCCCGACCTGACCCTGGCCTACCTGCCCCACCTCGACTACGACCTGCAACGGTACGGCCCGTCCGACCCGCGCTCCGCCGCTGCCGCCGCCGAACTCGACGGCGTGCTCGCCCCCCTGCTGGACGCCGCCGCGGCACGGGGGACCACCGTCGTGGCGCTGTCGGAGTACGGGATCACCGACGTCTCCCGCCCGGTGGACGTCAACCGGACGCTGCGCGCCGAAGGGTTCCTCCGCGTTCACACCCAGGCCGGCATGGAGTACCTCGACCCGTGGACCTCGCGGGCGTTCGCCGTCGCCGACCACCAGGTGGCGCACGTCTACGTGGCCGACCCGGCCGACGTCCCGGCCGTCGCCAAGCTCTGTGCGTCCCTCCCCGGCGTCGCCGAGGTGCTCGACGAGGAGGGCAAGCGGGCCCACGGGCTCGACCACTCCCGGTCGGGCGAACTGGTGCTGCTCGCCGAGCCGGACGCTTGGTTCACCTACTACTACTGGCTCGACGACGCACGCGCCCCCGACTTCGCCCGGCTGGTCGAGATCCACCGCAAACCCGGCTACGACCCGGCCGAGCTGTTCTTCGACCCCCAGGACGTGCTCGGCGCCAAGCGCCGGGCCGGGGTGGCGTTGCTGCGCAAGAAGGTCGGCATGCGCTACATGATGAACGTCGTCGGGCTAGACGCGGGCGCCCGCGCGGTGCGCGGCTCCCACGGGCTGCTGCCCAGGGACGCGGCCGACGCCCCGGTGCTCCTGTGCTCCGACCCCTCGGTCACCGCGGAGCGCTTCGAGGCCACCGACGTCAAGGACCTGCTCCTGCGCCTCGCGCTGAGCTGACCACCAGGCAGGCCTGCACGCGGAAGGGCCGCGCCGGTGCGGCGCGGCCCTTCACTGGCGCCTTCACGGCACCTCGCGGTGCCGGGGAAGGCGATGGCCTACCAGTCGCGCATGCTTACAGGGTGGCTCCCGGCCCGAAGGGGAAGCGGCCGTAGTACTCGCCGACCTGGTCGCGGTAGGCGGGCTCCTTGTAGCTCGCCTCGTCGAACTCCGGCGAGTCCTTGATCTCGTCCTTGGTGCGGCTGACGAAGACCTTCTTCTCCTGCGGGTCGATGTTGATGACCGTGCTCGCGGGGAGCATGACCTTCTTGCCGAAGATCCACGGTCCGGTGTCGACGATCAGGTAGCTCTCGCCGACCTCGTAGGTGGCGTCGTCCACGGAACCGATCTTGCCGTCCGTGGCCTCCACGTGATATCCGACCACGTCGAAGCTCTGATGGGCTCCGGTGACGGTCGGGCCGTAACTCCAAAGATCCTGTGCCATCTTCGTTCTCCCTTCGATTGTGCCGTCGGGACTCTTCGCCCTACCCGTCATTCGCCGGTGAAACATCGATGCGCGGACAGGACCGCCTCACCCGTAGGTAAGGCCGGCCTCGGCGGCCCCCGCGGCCGACGTCACGGGCACCCCCGCGTTTCCGCTAACCTGGACATGGTCACGCGCCGCTAGCTCAGTTGGTTAGAGCAGCTGACTCTTAATCAGCGGGTCCGGGGTTCGAGTCCCTGGCGGCGCACCACGGTCAACGCCGATGACCTGGGCATTCTCCCCTTGAGGGAGGGTGCCCACAGTCATTTCCGGGCCTGTGCGGGCGTGCGCCGGCTGTGCGATCTCCTGACGTTGGTTCCTGGCTGTCAGGCCTGGCGGGCGTTGGACGCGAGGCGCTCGGCGAGCGCGATGACGAGGTCGCGCAGTTCGTCGGGGCGCTCGATGACGAACGGCCGGTCGAGTGCGGCGAGTGTCGGCGGCAACCAGTCGAGCCGCTCCGCCCGTAGCCGGACGCGCAGCCAGCGGTCGGTCGCCGGGTCCTTGCCCGCCGCGGGCTCGTGCTCCTCCAGGATCGCGACGCCGGCGGGAAGGTGGGCGCGGATCCGCTCGACCGTCCCGTGGATCCGCAAGATCACCTCATGCCGGTACTCGGCCGTGGCGAACCCTGACAACACGCGATGTGCCGGATCGGGACCCTCGGGCGCCTCGAAAGAGCCGGGCAGGGTCCGCGCGTCCGCGATGCGATCGAGCCGGAAGGTCCGGTCCTCGCCGATCTCGGGGTCGGTGCCCGTGACGTACCACCGGCCCGAATGGGCGACGATCCCGTACGAGTGGAGTGTGCGTTCGCTGCGCCGGCCGTCGCGGTCGGTGTACCGGATCGAGACCGGTCGGCGATGGCGTACAGCGTCGGCGATGGTGAGCAGGATTCCGGCGTCCGGGGTGGCGAACTCACGGGGCCGATCCGTGAAGAAGAGAGATTCAAGGAGGGTGTCGAGCCGGCGGGCGATGTGCTTGGGCAGCACCCGCCGGATCTTGGCCGATGCCGTCTCGCTCGCGGTGTGCCCCGCCGCCGTCAACCCTGCTCGGCGGCCGGCGACCAGGCCGAGCAGCACGGCCAGCGCCTCGTCGTCGCTGAGCATGAGCGGAGGCAGACGGTACCCGGGGGCGAGCCGGTAGCCGCCGTAGCGGCCGCGCACCGACTCCACGGGCACGTCAAGGTCGATCAGCTGGTCCACATACCGCCGCACGGTGCGCCCGTCGACGCCGAGCCGGTCGGCGAGCTCGGCCACCGTCCGGGTGCCGCCCGACTGCAGCAACTCCAGCAGTGTCAGCACGCGGCCGGTGGGTCGAGGCACGTGCACAGCCTACGGCGAATACAGGACCGATTCTGTCCCCTATTTCTCCTAGCCTGCGAGGTGCAGCCACTCCATCAGCCAAGGAGATCACCATGGACTTCGTCTCGATCCGCATCATCACCGAGGACGTCCGGCGCCTCGTCGAGTTCTACGAGGGAGTCACAGGGGTGCGGGCGATGTGGGCCACCGAGGACTTCGCCGAACTCAAGACCCCCAACGCCACCCTCGCGATCGCCGGCACCCGCACCGTCCCGCTGTTCGCCCCGGGCTCCGCCCGCCCGGCGGACAACCACAGCGTGATCACCGAGTTCCGTGTCGACGACGTGGACCGCGTGCACCGGAACCTGACCGGCCTGGTCACCGACTTCGTCACCGAGCCCACCACGATGCCCTGGGGCAACCGGTCGCTGCTGTTCCGCGACCCCGACGGCAACCTCGTGAACTTCTTCACCCCGGTCACCCCGGCGGCCATCGAGAAGTTCGCCCGTTGACACCGGAAACAGCCGCGCACGCGGGACCCCTGAGATCCCGATCGCCGCGACCGGCACGAAGCACAGACGGACCCGCCCCTGCACTTCGTGGAACCGACGTCCTGCGACACCACGGCTAGCGGTGGATGAGGTCGTACAGCCAGGTGTCTGCCTCCTCCGGCGCGCCGAAGCGGATCACGCGCAGATGGGCGAAGCGAGGATCGTGGACGAGCCGGTGGATGGCCGCCCTGCGGGCCGCGTGCTGGGACCAGGCCCACCAGGCCGGGTGGTCGCGGCGGAACCAGCCGGCCAGGGTCTCGCGGTTGCCGCCGAAGACCGGCTCGCGCAGCAGGGTCCGCCGCAGCGATCGGCGCAGGACCCGCGGCATGATCACGCTTCTGGAGTAGTCCAGCCAGACCACGGTGTCGGCGTGCTCCCACAGCAGCTCGCGCACCTGGGGGTAGCCGAAGGAGTCGAACACCCAGCCGGGCGAGGAGACGATGGCGGCCACCTTCGCCGCGAACCCGTCGTCCACGGCCCACCCCGGCCCCACATAGTGCAATGCGTCCATCTCGTGATACGGCACCGCGAGATGATCACCCAACACCCGCGCCATGGTCGACTTCCCGGCCCCACTGATCCCGACGACAAGCACACGACGCACCTATGCACGATAAGCCCCCGACAGTGCTCAGGTGCCGTCAGGTGTCCTCGGACGGGTCAATGGCGCCGGTGGTCATGAACCAATCCGGTCACCAATCTCCCCGCCGACACGCAGGCGCCAGGTGCGACCATCAGAACCACCATTCCTGGGGCCCACCTTGAGGAGACAAGCCACAGGGCGGCGATCGAAGACATGGCCAGGTGCGCGATCAGGAAGACGCGGTGGGCTCGTCTGTTCTTCAGGGTGAGCAGTGCCATGACCAGCCACGCGAGCATGGAACCGTAGACGATGACGAGCCCACCGATGATCATTCCTTGCTCCGTCTCGGGGACTCAGACTTTGATCCTGGCCAGGAACGCCCTGAACGCTCCGGCGGTCACGGTCAGATGCCCCTGCGCGATGTCCTTGCTGTCACGGATCGCGACAACGCCCGAAATCGCCGCGATCTCGACGCACTCACCGCCGTTGGCTGAGCTGTAAGAACTTCTACACCACTTCAAGGCGTCCATTCTGTTCTCACCTTCTCGCTGGGTCCCTGCTGGATTCCGTGGCGATCAGGCAGCGTGGCGGTGCCGTGGTCACCCACCGAGTGGTGCCTGAGGCGTGGTGGGGGTTAGGCCAGGTGGGCGTCCACGGGGAGTACTGGGGCGTCCACTTCGATGGTCTGGGGGTATTTGATGCCGGCGCCGGTGTTCAGGACGACGACCTGGTCGTCGGGGGCGATCCAGCCTGAGGCGCGGAGCTTGCGGGCCGCGGCGAACGCCGCCGCGCCCTCCGGGCAGACGAAGGCGCCTTCGAGGGCCGCCACCTCGCGGAGTTCGGCCAGCAGTTCGGCGTCGGTGACCGTGACCGCGGTGCCCGAGGTCGCGGCCAGGGCCCGCAGGATCAGGAAGTCGCCGAGCGGCTTCGGGACGTTGATGCCGAAGGCCACGGTGCGCGCGCCGTCCCAGTAGCGGCTCTCGGGCTCCCCGCTCTCGAAGGCGCGGACGATCGGCGCGCAGCCCTCGGCCTGCACCGCGACCAGCCGCGGCAGCGGCCCTGCGATCCAGCCGAGCTCGCGCAGTTCCTCCAATGCCTTGTGGATGCCGATCAGGCCGACCCCGCCGCCGGTCGGGTAGAGGATCACATCGGGCATCCGCCAGCCGAGCTGCTCGACGATCTCGATGCCCATGGTCTTCTTGCCCTCGATGCGGTAGGGCTCCTTGAGCGTCGAGGCGTCGAAGACCCGGCCGCCGGAGGCGGCGACCAGTTCGCCGACGATGCGGCCGGCGTCGCTGATCAGGCCGTCGACCAGGTACAGGTCCGTCCCCGAGGCCACGCACTCGCGCCGGGTGATCTCCGGCGCGTCCACCGGCATGACCACGGTGGCGGCCAGGCCGGCCCGTGCGCCGTACAGGGCCCACGCGGCGCCGGCGTTGCCGTTGGTCGGCATGGCCAGCCGCTCGACGCCCAGCTCGGCCGCGCGCGACACCCCGACCGCCGCGCCGCGGGCCTTGAACGAGCCGGTGGGGATCAGTCCTTCGTCCTTCATCAGCAGCCGGGGCACCCCGATGCGTTCGCCGTAGCGCGCCATCTCCAGCAGCGGCGTCATCCCCTCGCCGAGGCTGGTGACCGACCGCGGGTCACGCACCGGGAGGAGCTCGTGGTAGCGCCACAGGTCGGGGGAGCGCCGCGCGAGGTCGTCAGGGGTGACCGAGGCCCGGACGGCCGCCAGGTCGTAGCGGGCCAGCAGTGGGGACGCGCACCGGGTGCACAGGTTCTGCGGCCGCTCGCTGTCGTGCTCGGCTCCGCACCGGCCGCACTCCAGGTGGGACAGATGGCTGAAACTCAACGCGCGCTCCCTGGCTGCTCTCGAGTGGGGGACGTGCCCGCGACAGGGCCGCGGGTACGCGGGGTGCACCAAGAGGTCATCGGTTTCCGGTCGTCCCATTATCGCCAGGCGTGGTGGACGGGCGTTCCCGGGGTGCGTCCCGGCTCCGGCGGCCCGCCGGAAACTTTCACAGGCGGACGAGGGCGTTCGCCGCTTGACCTGGACTGTCGGAAAGGTTTTCCCTGCCGCGTTGCCTCTGGTGGCGGCCGAACCTACGGTGACCCCACTCCACGGCGAATCCGATCAGCGATCAAGTCGAAACGCCGTCGAAGCGCTTCGACGGTGATTTCGACGGGGTTACGGCGAATCCCGCCGGGCCGGACGCCCGGCGACACGACGGCAGGAGAGGAAGATCATGCTCAGGACGTCACGCCTACTCGTCCCGGTGTCGGTGCTGGTGGCGCTCGTCGGCCTGCTCGCCACCCCGGCGCAGGCGGCGACCTGGTCCTCCACCGACCGGTGGGGCACCTGGACCAACGGCGGCTACACCCTCTACAACAACATCTGGGGCAACGGCGCGGGCCCGCAGACCATCTGGGCCAACAGCTACAGCAACTGGGGCGTGTGGGCGAACCACCCCAACACCGGCGGGGTGAAGTCCTACCCCAACGCCACAAGGAACGTGAACCGGCGCATCAGCGCGCTCGGCAGCGCGAGCAGCAGCTTCAACGTCACCGTGCCGAACGGCGGCGCCTACACCACGGCCTACGACATCTGGTGCGACGGCCACACCTACGAGATCATGCTGTGGATGAACAAGTACGGGCCGGTCGGCCCGATCGGCTCACGCCAGACCAGCGTCTCGGCCGGCGGCCACAACTGGGACGTCTACCGCGGGTCCAACGGCTCCAACCAGGTGTTCTCCTTCGTCCGGCAGGGCAACACCAGCTCCGGCACGGTCGACATCAAGGCGATCTTGACCTGGCTGCGCGGCAACAACTGGTTCGGCGACGTGACCTTGGGCGACGTCCAGTTCGGCTACGAGATCACCTCCTCCAGCGGCGGCATGGACTTCCGCACCAACGGCTTCTCGGTCTCGGCGAACTGACCGCGCGACCGGCTGATCGCGCGATCCCCTGACCGCGCGATCAGCCGGCACGGTGCAGAGATCCCGGGCGTACGCCCACCGGTGCGGGTACCGCCGGCCGCTCGGGACAGGTGTCCGCGAGCGGCTCGGCGGGCCGCCGGAACCGGGTGCCGATGCCGACGCCGTAAAGTCAACTATTTAGGTAGGTATAGACAGGTATCCGGAAAGCGGCGTAGCCTCCGGCCAACGGCCATCGATCGGCGGAGGGGCCATCGTGGCGCCCTTCGATCCGGAGGTGGTCAATGCCGATGTCCGATTCGTTTCCCCCGCTCCATCGCGCCGTCGCGCTCGACGGGGCCGGGCGGCATCCGGCCGCACGGCGCGCGCCACGGGAGACGGAGCTCTTCACCGTCCGCTACCGGTCCGACCTGGTCGCGGAGGCCGGGCGGGGCCTGGCCGGGCCGCGGCGGACCGGCGAGGACAGAGGGGACGGCTCGTGAGATTCCTGCTGATCACCCTGATCGTGCACGCGCCGGATCCGGTGACCGGGGTGCGCAAGCCGACCTACGAGCGGTTCTGCGAGGTGCTCGACAACGCCGTGCTCGCCGAGGAGCTCGGCTTCGACGGCTTCGGCGTGGGGGAGCGGCATGAACGGCCCTTCATCTCCTCCTCCCCTCCGGTGGTGCTGAGCCACATCGCCGCGCTCACCTCCCGGATCCGGCTCTTCACCGCGGTCACCACACTGAGCCTGCTCGACCCGGTCCGGGCCTACGAGGACTACGCGACCCTCGACCACCTCTCCGGCGGCCGGCTGGAGCTGATCATCGGCAAGGGCAACGGCACCGCCCAACGGGAGCTGTTCCACGTCACGCCCGAGGACCAGTGGGACCGCAACGCCGAGGGCTACGAGCTGTTCCGCCGGCTGTGGCGGGAGGAGAAGGTCACCGCCACGCCGCGGTTCCGGCCGAGCCTCACCGAGGCGGAGGTGTGGCCCCGGCCGCTGCAACGGCCGATCCGCGTCTGGCACGGCAGCGCGACCAGCCGGGAATCGGTCGACCTGGCCGCGCGCTACGGCGACCCGCTCTTCTCGGCGAACGTCAGCAACCCGATCGAGCCCTACGCCGAGCTGGTCCGCCACTACCGCGAGCGGTGGGCCGCCTACGGTCACGATCCGGCCGCCGCCGTGGTCGGGGCCGGCACCGCCGGCTACTACGCCGACCACCGGTCGCAGGACGCCCTCGCGGCCTACCGGCCGGTCTTCGAGGGAACGCTCGCGTTCCAGCGGCGACTCGGGCTGGAGCCGGTCTTTCCCACCCTGGAGGACTTCGTCGAGCGCAGCTCCGCCCTGATCGGCAGCCCGCAGCAGATCGTCGAGAAGGTCCACCGCTACCACGAGCGTTTCGGCCACAGCGTCATGCACCTGCACGCCGACGCCGATGGCCTGACCGACGCCCAGCACCGCGCGTCACTGGAGCTGTTCCAGTCGGACATCGCGCCGGTGTTGCGCAAGGAGATACCGGACCCGCCCTGGGAGTGGGGGCCGGTCACTCCGTAGCCCGTTTCCGCCTTCTTAGAAGGGTGACACATGGCCACCATCCCACTGGCAGTGCTCGACCTGGTGCCGATCTCGTCGGGGTCGACCGCCGTGCAGGCCCTGCGTAACAGCATCGACCTGGCGCGGCAGGCGGAACGCTTCGGCTACGCCCGCTACTGGTTCGCCGAGCACCACCTCAACCCAGGGGTCGCCGGGACATCGCCCGCCGTACTGCTGGCGCTGACCGCGTCGGCGACCTCGACGATCCGGATCGGGTCCGGCGCGGTGCAGATGGGCCACCGCACGGCCCTGTCGACGGTCGAGGAGTTCGGGCTCATCGACGCGCTGCACCCGGGGCGCCTGGACCTCGGTCTCGGCCGGTCGGGCGGGCGGCCGGCCGAGACGGCCCGGGAACCGGCGCTGGTGTCCGGCGCCACGGTGGTCGACGGGCGGGCGCCGAACGGGTTGCCGATCCCGCCGAAGTTCTCCTTCGCCCATCTGCTCGCCTCGCCGCGTTTCGCGTTGCAGAAGACGCTGCTGCAACTGCCCGGCGCGCGGTCGCAGGACTACACCGAACAGGTCGGCGACATCCTCGACCTGCTGCGCGGCACCTACCGGTCCCCGGAGGGCGAGGAAGCGCATGTGGTCCCGGGTGAGGGCGCGCAGGTGCAGCTCTGGATCCTCGGCAGCAGCGGCGGCGAGAGCGCGAACGTGGCCGGCGCGAACGGCCTGCGGTTCGCCGCCAACTACCACGTCAGTCCCGGCAGCGTACTGGAGGCGGCCGAGGGCTACCGGGCCGCGTTCCGCCCGTCCGCGGAGCTGGACCGGCCCTATGTCAGCGTCTCCGCCGACGTCGTCGTCGCCGGGACCGAGGCCGCCGCCCGCGACCTCGCCGCGGGTTACGGGCCGTGGGTGCGCAGCATCCGGACCGCCGAAGGGGCGATCCCGTTCCCGGCCCCCGCCGAGGCCCGTGCCATCCCATGGAGCGAGGCCGACCGTGAGCTGGTCGCCGACCGCGTCGACACCCAGTTCGTCGGGACCGCCGGGCAGGTCGCCGACCGGCTCGAACAGCTTCGGGAGGCGACCGGCGCCGACGAGCTCGTCGTCACGACCATCACCCATGACCACAAGGACCGGGTGCGCTCCTACCGGTTGCTCGCCGAGGAATGGCACCGCCGGTGAGACGGCCGGGCGGTGAGATGGCCGGGTGTAAAAACCTACTAAACAAGTAGGTCTTGACGGGAACATCAGGCTGTGTTGAGGTGAAACCGTCTACCTCGCCCCCCAGGAAGGCGGCATCCATGCCCGTCGAGTTTCTCGGTATCGGCGGGACCAACGACGGCTCCGAAACCTCGCCGCGCCCCGGTCCCTCGTTCGGCAACCAGGACACACTCCGTCTCGCCCGGGCCGCCGCGCTCAGCTCGGTGGGATCATGACGCTCTCCGGCACCCGGACGGTGCTGGGCGTCCAGCGGGACGAACTCCCGCCGAAGGTCGTCCCGACCCGTCATCCGCTGCGCTGGGCGTCGACCGCTCTCGTGCTGCTCCTGCTCGCGATGGCGGCCAACTCGCTCGCCACCAACCCCGCATGGGACTGGGGGATCGTCGGACAGTACCTGTTCGCGCCCTCGGTCCTGCGCGCGGTGGGACTCACCCTGGAGCTGACCGCGTTCGGCATCGTCCTCGGATTCGCCCTGGGCACCGTACTGGCCCTCATGCGCCTGTCGCCCAACCGGCTGCTGTCGTCGGTGGCCTGGGGCTACGTCTGGCTCTTCCGCTCGGTACCACTGATCCTGCAGTTGCTGTTCTGGTACAACCTGGCGCTGCTGTATCCCCGGCTGTCGTTCGGGGTTCCTTTCGGACCCGGGTTCTTCGCCGTCGGCACCATGGACCTCATCGGGCCGCTGACCGCCGCCGCCCTCGGCCTGGCACTGCACCAGGCCGCGTACGCCGCCGAGATCGTACGGGGCGGGCTGCTGTCGGTGGACCCGGGCCAGCGGCAGGCCGCCGCGGCGCTGGGCATCCCCCGCGTGCGCCGGCTGTTCCGGATCATCCTGCCGCAGGCGATGCGCACCATCGTGCCGAACGCGGGCAACGAGATCATCGGCCTGGTCAAGGGAACGTCGGTCGTCTACATCATGGCGCTGCCCGAGCTGTTCTACCAGGTGCAGGTGATCTACATGCGCAACGGCCGGGTGATGGCCCTGCTGCTGGTGGCGGCCGTCTGGTACCTGGTCCTGACCACGGTGCTGTCGGTCGTGCAGTACTACGTCGAGCGTCACTACGGCAGAGGGCGCTCATGACGACGATGGTGGAACTGCGTGACGTGCACAAACACTTCGGCCCGCTGCACGTGCTGCGCGGAGTGAGCCTGAGCGTGCGGCAGGGCGAGGTGGCCGTGATCCTCGGCCCGTCGGGCTCGGGCAAGTCGACGCTGCTGCGGACGATCAACCATCTGGAGAAGGTGGAGTCGGGGACGGTCGAGATCGAGGGCGAGCTGCTCGGCTACAGAAGGTCGGGCGATCGGCTGCACGAACTGCACGAGCGGGAGATCCTCCGGCAGCGGACGCGGATCGGTTTCGTCTTCCAGAACTTCAACCTCTTCCCGCACCTCACCGTGCGGCAGAACGTGGCCGAGGCGCCGCTCTCGGCACAGAAGCGGTCCAGGGCCGAGGTCGGGATCCTGGTGACCCGGCTGCTCGACCGGGTCGGCCTGGCGGACAAGGCGGACGCCTACCCGCGCACCTTGTCCGGTGGCCAGCAACAGCGGGTGGCCATCGCCCGGGCGCTGGCGCTGGAGCCCAAGGTCGTGCTGTTCGACGAGCCGACCTCGGCGCTGGACCCCGAACTCGTCGGCGAGGTCCTCGAAGTGATGAAGGACCTGGCCCGCACCGGCACGACCATGCTCGTCGTCACCCATGAGATCGGCTTCGCCCGCGAGGTGGCCGACACGGTCGTCTTCATGGACGCCGGACAGATCCTCGAACAAGGACCCCCGTCCCAGGTCCTGGACGATCCGCTGCACGAACGCACCCGCGCCTTCATCGGCAAAGTCCTCTGACGCTAGGAACCATCATGCGCTCTTCTCCCAGGTGGGCCGCCTCCGCCGTGCCCGCGATGCTCCTGGCCCTCGCCGTCGCCGCGTGCGGCGCCGAGCCGACCGACGCCGCCAAGGGCGCCGCCACGAGCGCCCCCACCGGCGCGAACGCCGCCGCCGGAGCCGACAGGAAGATCAACACCGGCCCCGACCAGAACCGCGTGCGCGCGCGGAAGGTCGACTCCATCGCCGCGCAGGTGCCCGCCGCCATCGCGGCGGACGGCAGGCTCGCCGTCGGCCACAGCGGCCAGGGCGCTCCGCCGCTGGGCTTCCTCGCCGACGACGACACGACGTACATCGGCGTGGAGACCGACATCGCCCAGCTCGTCGCCGACGTCCTCGGCCTGGAGGTGAAGCAGGAGATCACCTCCTGGGAGAACCTCTTCGTGGGCGCGAAGTCCGGAAAACTGGAGGTCGTCTTCAACAACGTCACGGTCACCGAAGAGCGCAAGGACATCTACGACTTCGCGACCTACCGCGTGGACCAGCTCGCCTGGCAGGTACCCAAGAGCAGCCCGATCACGTCGATCAGCAAGCCCGCCGACATCGCCGGGCTGCGGGTCTCCGTCGGGTCGGGAACCAACCAGGAGAAGATCCTCCTCGACTGGGACGCGCAGAACAAGGCGGCCGGTCTCAAGCCGGCCGAGATCCAGTACTACACCGCCTTCGGCGACGCCCTGCTCGCGCTGAAGTCAGGACGCATCCAGGCGTACTTCGGGCCGAATCCGTCCATCGCCTACAACGTCACGGTGAGCGGCGACTCCCGGATCGCCGGCACCGCCTCGGGCGCCGGTCCTGATCTGCAGGGCCTCATCGCGGCGATGACCAAGAAGGACAACGGCCTGGTCAAGCCCCTCAACGAGGCGCTGAACACGGTGATCAAGGACGGGAGGTACAAGGAAGTGCTCGACCGCTGGGGCCTGGGCAACGAGGCGATCCCCGAGTCGCAGATCAACCCGCCGGGCCTGCCCCGCCAGTCGAGCTGACCGAGGACGGACATGCCTGTGACATCGCTGATCACCGGGCCCGCCCCCGGCGCGGTCGTGGCCGAGGTGACCCGGTGACGCATCCGCTGGACAACCCCGCATGGGCCTCGCTCACCGGGCCGCACGCGCACCTGGCCGAAGTACGCGGCGCCGTCCGGCGCTACCCGGCGGACATGTCTCCCTTCCTGGCGGTCGGAAGCGAGCCGTCGGACGCCGACTGGGACGACATCGCCGCGTTGTCGGGCACGGGCGCCGTCGTGTCCGTGGCCGGCGCCACGACCTCACCCCCGGCCGGCTGGGAGGTGGTACAGGTCATTCCAGGTGTCCAGATGTCGGGCGCCGCGGTGTTCGGCGCACCCGACGAGGAGGCGGTACGCCTGACCGCGGCCGACGTGCCCGAGATGCTCGACCTCGCCGGACGCACCCAGCCGGGCCCCTTTCTCCCGCGCACCATCGGCCTCGGCACCTACCTCGGAATCCGCCGCGGCGGCACGCTGGTCGCCATGGCGGGTGAGCGGCTGCACCCGCCCGGCTGGACCGAGATCAGTGCCGTCTGCACCGACACCGCGTTCCGAGGTCAGGGCCTGGCCACCCGCCTGGTGCTGGCGGTCGCCGCGGGCATCCGGGCACGAGGGGAGATCCCGTTCCTGCACGCCGCGGCGAACAACACCGGCGCGATCCGCCTGTACGAATCGCTCGGGTTCTCCCTACGGCGCAGGCCGTCCTTCAACGCCCTCCGCGTCCCCGCGAACGAGGTGGTCAGCGCCTCCCGCACGCGACCCTGAGAGCTCCCCGCGCGCCCGCGAGGCGTCGTGCGCCTAACGGGCTTCGAGCAGCGCCGGGAGGTGGTCCTCGCTCCAGGCGCGTGCGGCCGCGATCAGGGTCAGCAGGCTGCGTCCGAGTGCCGTCGGCGGCCAGGGACACGGTCGTCGACTGGCTCATGCTCACCCCGCCCGCGCTGCTGGACGCGACCGGGGCGAGGACCGGGCGGTACCGGATCGGAGGCGAGACCGTGCCGTCGGCGTCCGCGCGACTGTCCTACGCCGACCTGGCGGTGGCGGTGGTGGACGAGATCGACACGCCCGGCACCACCGCGCCCGCGTCTCGGTCTTCGACTGAGTGCGCCGTGCACGAACGTCCACCGGCGCGGACGCCGTAACAGGCGCCGGCATCGCCGTACCACGCCCCGCCGCCCCGGCGCCGATCACCTACAGCACGTGGCCGGGGGTGGAGGGCCGAGGCGGGTGAGGGTGGGTGCTCACCGCACTCAAGATCACCCGCGTCCACACCATAATTCGCGCGCGACTCCGTCACGCTAAGTTCCTGCCGATGATGAGGCGCCGTGTACAGAGCCGGGCCGAAAAGGGGCCGCGTCCAGGACCGCGAGGCCGCGGGGAAACCACGCACATAACGAAGTGAAATGCGGCTCGTATATTGTCCGAACCCGTAGATCCTCGTTGCGGGCCGCGGCGGGCCAAGGGCGCCCGCACCGCGGGCCCGGCCGCGCACGGCGGGCGCGGAGGCGAATACAGGGAGGCACGGCGTGGACGGAAATAGCCGGGAACAGGTGGCGGGTCACCAGGAGAACGGCGAATTGAACCTCGGTTACGTCGTCGACCTCTATCGGAAATACGCCGACGACCTGCGGGCCGTGCGCGTCGAACAGCACGCGCTGCGCGCCGCGAACCCGGGGGCCGCGACGAAACTGGACGACCTCGAGGCCGAGATCACCTACCTGATGGTGCGCGAGCACCGTCCCGAGGAGGTCGTCGAGATCGGCTCGCTGGACGGATGGTCGACCACCTGGCTGTTGCGCGCCCTGCGGGACAACGGCTCCGGGCACCTGTACACCTACGACCTGATCGACAACGCGCGCCGCAACGTGCCCGAGGACCTGTCGGCCGGCCGGTGGACGTTCGTGCGCGGCGACGCGCGCGAGATGCTCGCCGGCCACGACCACGAGATCGACTACCTGTTCGTGGACGCGGCGCACACCAGGAGCTTCGCGCGCTGGTACGTCAACGAGCTGTTCCCGACGGTCCCCGCCGGGGTGCCGGTGAGCGTGCACGACGTGTTCCACACCAGGCGGCCGTGGCCGTTCAGCGAGGGCCGCGTGGTGCTGTCGTGGCTGGCCGAGCGGGGCATCGGATACTTCACCGCCTCGCGCGCCGCCGCGCCGGAGGTCAACCGCGGGCTGGCGGAGCTGAAGGAGTCCCTGGAGCTGAGCGAGGCCGTGCACACCGGGCGCAACGACCCGATGCTGTGCTTCTACATGCGCTGACCGCGGGCGGCCGGCGCCGGTCAGACCCAGCCGCGCCGGCTGGCCTCGGTGCCGGCCTGGAACCGGCTGACCGCGTTCAGGCGCTCGGTCAGGGCGTTCATCATGCGCTGGACGCTGCGCAGCGAGATGGCCAGGTTGCGCGCCGCCGACTCGTCGGTGTGGCCGTCGGCGAGCAGCCGCAGGAGGCTGTGCTCCTGCGGGGTGAGCCCGTGCTCGTTGCGGGCGGGCGGCTCGGTGATCGGGGTGCCGCTGCTCCACACCTGCTCGAACAGGGCGTACAGGCCGGTGACGACGCCGCGGCTGCGCAGTTCGAGCGCGCCGCGGGTGGGGTCGATGGGATCCAGGGGGACCAGCGCGATCTCGCGGTCCACGATGACCAGCCGCATGGGCAGGTTCGGCACCGTGCGGCACTGCTCGCCGAGGGCGACCATGGAGCGGGCGTAGGAGAGGGTGACCGGGTCGTTGCGGATGCTGTCGAGATAGACGGTGCGGATCTTGACCCCGCGGCCGAGCGCGATCTGGTTGAGCGGCTTCTCCGACTCGATGGTGGAGGGGTTCTGCGCGCCCCCGGGGCTCAGGGAGACGCATTCGACCACGGCGCTGTGCGACAGCTCCGCCAGCCGGTCGCGCACGGTGTCCAGCCCGTTGAGGCGGCGCCCCTCCTCCGACTGCTCCTGCTCGGCGTAGGCGGCCGCGATGGAGGCGATGGAGGCGCGGGCGCCTTCGAGTTGCTGCTGGCGGGTGCCGAGCTCGGCCTCGACGCGGGCGAGCAGCGCCGTCAGGCCGGCCTGGGGCCGCACCGCCCGCACCGTCCCGTCTTCGATGGTGGAGCGGACCAGGGCCAGGTCGATGAGGGTGTCGAGCGCCTCACGGACGTCGTCGGTCGTCAGGCCCAGATGGGCGGCGATATCGGCCACACCGAAATCGGGGCGGTCCAACATGGTGCGGTAGATGGCCTCATCGCGGGTGGACAGCCCCAGCGCGCTCAGCACCGTTACCTCCCTGCACAGTGAAAGCGGCGCCTCCTGCGCCTTTTCTTCGACCCACTGTCGCCCGGTGAGATGGGGGCTGATTCAAAATTAAATCGAATGACCTGGCTTGCTCAGGGTGACTGCCGTTGACGGCTGGTAGCACCGGAGATTGCCTTGACTATCGAAGTCATTCACCCTGCAAGTCTTCTTCCATCCCCCCGCTCGCCCGTAATATAGATCAAGTGACCTTTTCCTCGCAAGGTCGTCCGAAATGCCCGGGGGAATCTCGCGGACGGTTACTCTCCGAAGTCGCACGCGCGGATTTCGCGCCCCACTGAGCCCCTGACCTGGGCCGTCCGGCGAACGCCCCATTTTCCGCGGCGGCCGGCGATGCCGCCGCCCGCGCGGCCGCCGCTGGCGGAAGGCCGCCAGGCGGCCTCGCGCCAACCCCTAGCCGATGACATCAGGGGGCCGGCAACGCATTGTGGGGTGAGCCGCCCGGGGAAAGCGGTCCGTACGGGGCGGATGTCGAAGCATTCAGGCGAAGGAGAGTGCGAGAATCATGGCCTACCTCACGAAGATCGTCCGCCGGCACCTGGCCACGCTGGCAATTGTCGCGACCGCTCTTGCGAGCGCCGCCATTATGTGGGTCGATCCCGGCATACCGTGGCAGCCTGACGGGGGTTTCGGCTGGGGCGACCCCCATGCCATGGGCGAGACCGTCGACTACGGCCCGCCCGACGGCACCGGTTTCGGCTGGGGGTTCGCCCTGCGGCCGGCGGACGGGCCGGCGGCCGGCGGCGCCGGGGCCGCGCCACCCGCCACGTCGGTGGGCCTCTGATGCGGATGTCCGCCCTGCGGGTCGCGCCCCTGGTCTCGTGCGACGCGGACGGCTGGCGGGAGCGGGTGCTGGTCAACGCCACGGCCGGGGACGGCCTCGAACACATCCAGGTGCGCGCCGGCCCCCAGGGCCTGGACATCTTCGCCTTTTACCGGGTGGCCACGGCGCAGGAGGCCGACGTCAGGCTCAGAAGACTGGTCGAGACCACGATCGCGAACACACCTGAGCTCCAGTTCTGGAGAATCGTTTAATTCCCGCACCTTGAAGGTGGTCTCGTGAGTGAGCCGTCGGAAACCGCTCCTTCATCGCTGGGGTTCCGCTATCTGGGTCCGCTGGAGGTACAGGCCGGAGGCCGCCGCCTGCGGATCGGCAGCCCTCGCCAGCGCGTCGTGCTGGCCATGCTCCTCCTGTCCTGCGACTGTGTGGTCTCCGTCGACAGCCTCGTCGACGCCGTCTGGGGCGGTTCGCCGCCCGCGACGGGCCGCACCCAGGTCGCCATCTGCATCGCCGCCCTGCGCAAGCTGTTCGCCGCCGCGGGCTACCACGACGTCATCGCCACCGTCTCACCCGGCTACAAGCTGGTGTCGGAGGGCTGCCGCATCGACGGCGAGCAGTTCGTCCGCCTGGTGGAGGAGGGACAGGCGGCCCTGCAGCAGGGACGCACGACCGAGGCCAGCGCCAAGCTGGACGAGGCGCTGAAACTGTGGTGGGGCCCCGCGCTCGCGGGCGTCCCGAGCTCCGTCGTCGAGGGCAAGGCGATCAGGCTGGAGGAGACCCGCCTGGCCGTCTACGAGGAGTCGCTGGCGCTCAAACTGGAACTGCGGCAGCACACCGACCTGGTGCCCGACCTCGCCGCCCTCGTCAGGGAACACCCGCTCAGGGAACGCGCGCGGGCGCTGCTCATGCTGGCGCAGTACCGCGGCGGGCGGCGCAGCGAGGCGCTGGAGATCTTCAACGAGGGCCGCAGGCGGCTGGTCGAGGACCTCGGGCTCGAACCCGGGCCGATCCTGCGCGACATGCAGGCGGCCATCTTCCGGGACGATCCCAAGCTCGCGTCGGTGCGCGCGCCGGTCCCGTCGGTGTGGACCAGGGTCGTTCCCGCGCAGCTCCCGCCGAGCGCGCCGCTGTTCACCGGCCGGCAGGCCGACCTGGCCGCGCTGGACGGGCTGCTCGACCAGCGCGCCCGGAGCGGCCCGGTGCCGGTGGGCGTGCTCACCGGCCGGGTCGGGGTGGGCAAGACGGCGCTGGCCGTGCACTGGGCGCACGGCGCCGCCGAGCACTTCCCCGACGGGCAACTGTTCGCCGACCTGCGCGGATGGGATCCCGACCAGCCGGCCTCCGAGGCCGCGGCCGTGCTCAGCGGGTTCCTGCACGCCCTCGGCGTGCCGCTCGCCGAGATCCCGGCGCGGCTGGAGGAGCAGACGTCGCTCTACAACAGCCTGGTGGACGGCCGCAAGGTGCTCGTCGTCATCGACAACGTGCGCAACGCCGCGCAGGCCCGGCCGCTGCTGCCGGGCAGCGGCACCTGCTGCGTGCTGCTGACCGGCCGCGCCCTGCCGGACGCGCACGGCAGCGTCCGGCTGCACCTGCGGCCGTTCAGGACCGCCGAGTCCTCCGCGCTGCTGCGCGGCATCATCGGCGAGGAGCGGGCCCGCGAGGACCCCGACTCGCTGGAACGGCTCGGCGAGCTCTGCGACGGGATGCCGCTCGCGCTGTGGAGCGCGGCCCTGCGGCTCGCGGCGAGGAGCCACTGGACGCTGAAGGACCTGCTGCTGCGCCTGGAGGACCCCGAGCGGCGGCTGAGCGAGATCAGCCACGGCATCTGGGACGTCCGGGCGCGCATCGGCGCGAGCTACCGCGACCTGTCGCCGCGGGCCGCGCTCGCGCTGCGCCGGCTCGGGCTGCTCGGCATCCGCGACGTCACGCCGTGGATGGCGGCCACGCTGCTGGACTGCGGCCCGGCCGAGGCCGAGGACCTGATGGAGAACCTGCACGAGACCGGGTTCCTGGAGGTCGCCGCGCGCGACCAGGACGGCCGCCGCCGCTACCGTCTGCCGAGCCTGTTCGCGCAGTACGCCCGGGAGAAGAGCAGGGCCGACGCCCCCGGCGACACCGCGGGCAGCATGGCCGCCCGCGCCCAGTACGCCTGACCGGCGGCACGTACACCTGACCGGCGGCACGCACACCTGACCGGCGTGCGGCCGATCCCGTCGAGACCTCATCGGCGAAGGGCCGGGCGCGCTCGTCGCGCCCGGCCCCGCACTCCCTGCTAGGCGTTCGCCTCTTCCATGAGGCGGACCAGGCTGGCCGGGCGCATGTCGGTCCAGTTGGCCTCGATGTAGTCGAGGCACTCCTGCCGGCCGTTCTCGCCGAACACGTTGGTCCAGCCGGTGGGGACCTCGATGAAGGACGGCCACAGGGAGTGCTGGTTCTCGTCGTTCACCAGGACGAGGTAGGTGCCGTCGTTGTTCTCGAAGGGGTTGGTGGCCATGGTCGTCTCCTCAGGTGCTTGGTGTGGGCGGGGCCTGGACGTCGTGGGCGATCTCGCGGAGGTCCCAGCAGGGTGGCCCCCACTCCTCGCCCGCGTAGTGGTCGTGCAGCCAGGTCTCGGAGTAGATGGAGTCGAGGTAGCGTTCCCCGAGGTCGGGGGCTATGGTCAGCGCGGTGGTCTCCGCGTCGTACCCGCCCGCGGACAGCCACCGCAGGGCGCCGCTGACGACCGTGCCCGTCGAGCCGCCGAACAGGAACCCGTTGCTGGCCATGCGGTGGCAGGCCTGGATCGTGTCGGCCTCGCTGACGTGCACGACGTCGTCCACGAACGACTCGTCGAGCAGGGGAGGGCGCAGGCTGGTGCCCACCCCCGGGATCATCCGCGGGGTCGCGGGACCGCCGAAGGTGACCGAGCCGATGGCGTCCACCGCGACGATGGTCACCCGCGGGGAGTGCTCGCGGAAGTACCGCGCGCACCCCATCAGGGTCCCGGTGGTCCCCGCGCCGACGAACAGCACGTCGAGGTCGGGGAAGGCCGAGGCGATGGCGGGCGCCGTCCGCCGGTAGTGGGCCGTCCAGTTGCTGGGATTGGCGTACTGGTTGAGCCAGACGTAGCGGTCGTCCTCCGCGCACAGGCTCTGGACGTAGTCGATGCGCGCGCCGAGGAGTCCGTTGACGGGGTCGGGCGTGGTGATCACGTGCACCCGCGTGCCGTACAGCTCCATCATGCTTCGCACGGCGGGGTTGCAGCGGGCATCGGTAACGCACACGAACCCGTAACCCCTGCTGGCCGCGATGATGCTCAGGGCCAGGCCGAGGTTACCCGAGGAGGACTCCACCAGCGTCGAGCCCGGCAGGAGCCGTCCGCTGCGCTCGGCGGCCATCACCATCTCGGCGGCCGCCTTCATCTTGATGGAACCGCCGAAATTGAACCCTTCGTACTTGAGATACAGGCGTTGCCCGAACGTGGGCCGCAGGTCGACGTAGACGTCCTCTGCGTTGTACTGGAGTGGATCGCTGATCACCGGCACGATAAAAGGCTATACGGCGGCGATTTCTTGTGGTTATCAAAGCCTTTTCACCGGGCGGCGGAATGCCGTGTCCCGCTGCTACCATTTCAATGGGAAAGAATGACCCGAGGAGGGTGCGACGACCATGACAAGTCAGCGGTGGATTTCCTGGCGTCACCAGAATCCGGCGGCCGGTGCCCGCCTTTACTGCCTGCCCTACGCCGGCGGCGGCACCCGGATGTTCGACTCCTGGGCGGGGGCGCTCGGGCCGGGCGTCGAGGTCTGCCCCATCCTGCTGCCGGGCCGGGAGGACCGCATCTCCGAGGACCCGGTGGCGCGGCTGGACGAGCTGGTCCCGATGCTCATCGACGGCCTCGCCCCCACGATGACCAAGCCTTTCGCGCTGTACGGCCACAGTATGGGCGGCCTGGTCGCCTACGAGCTGGCGCTGCGGCTGTGCGAGAAGGGGAACGACGTGCCGGTGCGCGTCTACCTGTCGGGGTGCGGGCCGGCGGCCGTCCCCGAGGGGCGCCGCCACCATCTGCTGCCCGACGAGGAGTTCATCGAGGAACTGCGCAAGATGAACGGGACGCCGCCGGAGTTCTTCGAGGACCGCGACCTGGTCGACCTGCTTCTGCCCACGATTCGGGCCGATTTCCAGCTTTCCGAGACCTCCGCGGCGGCCGAGGGTTCCGTACTGCCGGTTCCGATCACCGCGTTCGCCGGGGCGCAGGACCCGAGCGCGCCGCCGGACGACGTGCGCCGGTGGAGCGCGCACAGCGGCGCCGGTTTCGATTTCCACGTCTTTCCCGGCGACCATTTCTTCGTGCACGACTGCCCGGAGATGCTGGCCGCCGTCCGGGAGGGCCTTTCCCGATGACGGGGACGCGGGCTGATTCCCGGTGACGACGACACGGGGACCTTCCCGGTGACCGCCGTCCGGGCGGACGCAGGGGAGAAGGCCGAGACCTTCCGGTCTCGGCCTTCCCCACGGCCGGGGTCACCGGCCCTCGGCCCACCTTCCGTACTGCCGCAGCCCGTACAGCAGCGGGACGGTCTCCGCCAGGTCGTCGATGCGAAAGGGCTCGCCGAACACGATGCGCTGGCGGCCGATCAGCACGCTGTCGCTGACCCTGCAGTCGGCCACGGCGTGCGCGTCGTCCAGCAGGTGCGGCCCGCACCCGGGACGGCTCTCCCACCGCACGCCGTCGAAACGGTCCGGCGCCCCCGAGGCGAACAGCTCCGCCGTGCGCCTGGCCCGGTCGTGCAGCAGGTTGACCGCGAAGACGCGGCTGTCCAGCAGCGCCTTGAGCGTCGGGCTCTCGGCGCGGATGCCGATGATGAGCGTCGGCGGGTCGGTGGTCGCGCTGCACAGCGCCGAGCAGGTCATCCCCCACGGCCGGCCGTCGAGGCCGGTCGCCGTGATGATGGCGACCCCGCTCGGGAAACCGGACATGAAGCTGCGGAACCGGTCGGGAGTGGTCTCGGCGGGATGGTCGAGGCCGTCTCGTACGGCCCTCGGCGCCATGGTCATGTGATCACCGCTCGGCTAGGTGGATGGAGGAGGGCACGCCCGCCCCGACGCCCGTCGAGCGCGCGTACCGGTCGGTGACCAGCAGCAGCGGGCCGCTGAGCCCCGTGGTGACCAGCGCCATGACCAGCAGCGCCAGGTACATCGCGGGGGACAGGATCCCGGCGGTGAACCCCGCCTGCAGGACCACGATCTCGGTCAGGCCCCGGGTGTTCATCAGCGTCGCCAGGCGCATGCTGGAGGTGCGCGACCGGCCGCCCGCCCTCGCGCCCGCGTAGGCGCCGCCGAGCTTGGCCACGATGGCCAGCGCGGTGGCGATCGCGGTGGCCTCCCAGGAGAAGATCCGGTCGGGGCCGGCCACCACGACGGTGCCGGTGACCACGAACGTGACCGGCAGCAGCGACCGGCCGAGACGGCCCAGCGTCTCGGCCGCCTCCGTCCACGGGCCGCGCTCGGCCGCTCCCGGCCTGCCGGGCAGGGCCAGTCCGATGATCACCGCGCCGTACACCTCGGTCAGCCCGAGCCGCTTGGTCGCCAGGGCCGCGCCGGTCGCGGCCGCCGCGATCAGCACCAGCAGCACGACGCGGTGGCGTTCCGCGAGTGCCGCGACCCGCGCGGTGGCCGCCAGGCGGCGCAGCAGCACGGCCACCGCGCCGCCGGCCAGGACCACCGGGATGGTGACGAACCCGCCGCCGCCCTGCGTGAGCCCGATCGTGATCCCGAGCAGCACCCCGATGACCGCGTCGATGCCGGACGCGCTCATCAGGGCGAGCCGCCCGTCCTCGGTGTGCTGCAGGCCGCGGTCGCGCAGGATGCCGGCCAGGACCGGCACGGCGGTGACGGTCAGCGCGATCGCCAGCATCAGCACCAGCGCCACCGTGGGCGCCCCGCCGCGTAACAGCGGGTCGCCGTCCTTGAGCACCCACACCGCGAACAGGGCGCCCGCGGCGAGCGGGACCAGGGTCGCGCCCGCCGACAGCCACGCCACCTGCCGCAGGGAGTGCCCGCCGAAGGACTCGCGCATATGGTGGGCGGCCCCGACCAGGAACATGGCCAGGCCGAGCTGCCCGGCGAACCGCAGGACCTCGAAAGCGGCCGAGCCGGTGAGGTCCCGGCCGAGCAGGGTGGCCGCCACCATGCCGAGGGCCAGGCACAGGGCGATCTCGATCACGACCTCCGGCTGGCTGAGCCGCCGTGCGGCCCAGCCGCCGCAGATCACGATGAGCGCGATCGCGGGGAGCAGCAGCAACACGTACATCTGTTCTCCTAGCGGTGCATCTGGGCGAGGTACTCGTACTGGCTGGGCAGTCGTTTCACCAGGTCCAGCGACTCGTCCTTGAGCATCTGGAACTCCTTGTCGGCCGCCGTGCCGTCCATCAGCGCGAGCGCGGGCGTCGGCTTCATCGGGACGCCGCCCATGCCGAGGAGGATCGCCAGGTAGGAGTAGGCCTCGAAGCCGTGGTAGCGCGGGAAAATGGTGTCGGCCGCGGGCGGCTTGGAGCGCCACTGGTCGAAACGCTCCTGCAGCCCGTCCGGCGTCGTGCGGGTCTTCGCGTCGCGCCAGTACGCGTTGTCGTTGCGGGCCGCCGCCTTGTAGTGCAGGACGAGGAACTCGCGCACGCCGTCGATGGCGTCGGCCATGACGCGATTGTAGGAGTCGGTCAGCGCGGAATCCCAGCCCAGGGCGGGGAAATGCTTCACCAGCTGTTCGATGCCGTGCTGGATGAAGAAGATGCCGGTGGACTCCAGCGGCTCGACGAAACCGCAGGACAACCCGATGGCCACGCAGTTGCCGACCCACGGGTTGCGGGTGCGGCCGACGCGCATGCGGATGTGGTTGGCCTCCATCTCCTCGGCCTGCGGGCCGACGAACTCGCGCAGGGTGCGCTCGGCCTCCTCGGGGGTGCTGTAGTCGCTGGCGTAGACGTAACCGGTGCCGATCCGGCCGAACAGCGGGATGGTCCAGATCCAGCCGGCGTCCTGGGCGGTCGCCGTGGTGCACGGCCGCAGGCCCTTCTCCTCCATGTCCACCGGCACCCGCAGCGCCACCGCGCTGTCGTTGGGCAGGGTGTCCTGGAAGGAGATGAACGGCTCCTCCATCGTCTTGTTGATCAGCAGGCCGCGGAAGCCGGTGCAGTCGACGAACAGGTCGCCGGTGACGTCGCCGTGCTCGGCCGTCCGCACGTGGCTGATCCAGCCGCGCTCGTCGCGTCCCACCTCGACGACGTCGTCCAGGATCTGGGTGACCCCGCGCTCCTTGGCGTAGCCGGACAGGTAGTTCGCGAGCAGGGAGGCGTCGAAGTGGTAGGCGTAGGGGAACTGCGTGCCCTGGTCGAGCAGGGTCGTGCGGGTGGTCTCCGCCGGCTCCCTGCCCTCGACGAAGTCCTGCTCGAAGAGCCGGCCGTCCAGATACCGGGGCGAGCGCTTGTCGTCGCAGATCGAGGCCATCAGGAACACGTCCCGGTCGAACCGCTCGCTGGGCTTCTTGTGCAGCCACCAGTCGGTCATCGGGAAGCCGTCGACGATCCTCAGCCGCTCGAAGGGGTGGTAGAAGTAGTGGCCCTTCTCACGCCAGTTCTCGAACCTGATGCCGAGTTTGTAGCTGGCGTTGCAGTGCGGCATCCAGTCCTGCTCGCGCAGGCCCAGGTACTCGAAGAAGTGCCGCACGGTGCTGAAGGTGGCCTCGCCCACGCCGATGGTGGAGATCCTCTTGGACTCGACCAGGGTGACCGAGACGCGGTCGCCGAACGCCGAGGCGAGGTAGGAGGCCGTCATCCAGCCCGCGGTTCCGCCACCGACGATGACAACGTTTTTGAGCATGACAAACCATCCGTTCGTGTCGCTTGGGTTGATCGAGTGATGCCGCGCCGGTCAGTGGTGGCCGCGGCGGGTGTACTGCGTGACCGAGATCGGGACGAAGACGACCAGGATCACGGCGATCCAGGCGAGGGCGCCGGCGATCGGGCCCGCGGCCGCGCGTCCGTCCAGCAGGCCCCGGGAGGCGTTCACGACGAGGGTCACCGGGTTGACGTCGGCGAAGACCCGCAGCCAGGCGGGCATGCCCTCGGTGGGGACCAGTGCGGAGCTGCCGAACTGGAAGGGCAGCACCCACAGGGAGGTGAGGGTCGAGACGGTGGTGATGCTGCGCACCGAGACGCCGATGCAGACGGCGATCCAGGACAGGGCGACGCCGAACCCGAGCAGCAGCGCCACGGCCGCGGCGGCTCCGGCGAGGCCGCCGCCGATGCGGAACCCGATGAGGGTCGAGCAGGCCAGGATCACCACGAGGCTGAGCAGCATGCGCAGGGCGTCCGCGGCGACCCTGCCGGACAGCAGGGCCGAGCGGGCGACGGGCAGGGTGCGGAACCGGTCGACGACGCCGGAGTTGAAGTCGACGGCCATGCCGACGCCGGTGTTGCGTGAGACGATCATGAGGTTGATGGCCATGATGCCCGGGACGAAGAACTGCGCGTAGTCGGCCGTCCCGCCGGCGATGGCCCCGCCGAAGACCGACACGAAGATGACCGAGATGAGCACGGGGGTCAGGGTCGCGTCGAGGATCAGACCCGGGTCGTTCCTGAACTGGGCGATGTTGCGCCGGGTCATCACCGAGGCGTGCCGGACGGCGTCCATCGCGGTCAGTGCCTGGCTCACGGGTCCTCCTCGGGCGGGCCGGTCGGGGTGGGGCTCATGGGTCCTCCTCGTCGGGTCACGGGTCCTTCTCGCCCGGCCGCGAATCCTCGTCGCCGGGTCGCGGGTCCTTGTCGCCGGGCCGCGGGTCGTTCGCGCCGGCTCGCGGGTCGTTCTCGCCGGGCGGCGGGTCGTTCTCGCCGGGTCCTGGGTCCTTGTCGCGGGGTCACTGGTCCTCCCGGTCGCGGGGCACGCTGGTCAGGGCGAGGAACGCCTCGTCGAGGCTGGGTGTGCGGGTCTCGAAGCCGGTGACGACGATGTCCGCGCCGGCCAGGGCCCGCAGCGCGGCCGTCAGGTGGTCGTCCCTGGTGAGCGGCATGCGCAGCACGCCGTCCTCGCCGTCGCCCGCCGGGGCCAGGCCGGCGGCGCGCAGCGCGGACCGCGCCGTCTCGAGGTCGGCCGTGGCGGCCGTGCGGACGTGCAGCATCTGGCCGCCGATGCGCGAGCGCAGCTCCTTGGGGGTGCCGGCGGCGACCACCCGGCCGCGGTCGACGACCACCACGTCACCGGCGAGGGCCTCGGCCTCCTCCATGTGCTGGGTGGTCAGCAGCAGGGTCATGCCGTCGTCGGTCAGGCCGCGGATGAGGTCCCACAGCTCCTTGCGGCTGTGCGGGTCAAGGCCGGTCGAGGGCTCGTCGAGGTAGAGGATGCCCGGCCGGCCGATGAGGCTCGCGGCCAGGTCCAGGCGGCGGCGCTGCCCGCCGGAGTACCCGCCGGCCGCGCGGCCCGCCATCGCGCCGAGCCCGAACAGCTCCAGCAGTTCCTCGGCGCGGGCCCTTGCGGCGCGGGGGCGCAGCCCCAGCAGCCGGGCGACCACGTAGAGGTTCTCGCGTCCGGAGACGCCCTGGTCGACGGTGGCGTACTGGCCGACGACCGCGATGGCCCGCCGGACCAGGTGCGGCTCGCGCACCACGTCGTGGCCGCCGACGGACGCCGTGCCGGAGTCGGGGCGCTCCAGCGTGGACAGGATGCGGACGATGGTGGTCTTGCCCGCGCCGTTCGGCCCGAGCAGGCCGAGGACCGTCCCGGGACGCACCTCCAGGTCGACGCCCTGGAGCGCGTGGACCTTGCCGAACCGCTTGGTCAGCCCCTGGACGCGGATGCCGCCGCCGTTCACCGTGCCGTTCACCGCGTCGTTCACCGCGCCGTTCACGATGCCGTTCACGGTGCCGTTCACCGGGGCGCCAGACGCACGGGGTCCCCCATGGCGACGACCACCTCGCGCGGCCCCTGGTAGGGCTCGCGGCTGTGCGCCATCCGGAGGTTGTCGACGATCATCAGATCCCCCTTCCGCCACGGTTCGCGCAGGGTGCACGTCTCGTAGACCTTGTTGATCAGATCCACCTCGGCGGCGCCGACCGGTTCGCCGTCGCCGTAGGAGGTGTTGAAGGGCAGGCGCTCGGGTCCGTACACCTCGAGGAGGTACTCGCGGACCTCCGGCGCCATGGTCCAGGCGTTGAGGAAGGCGATCTGGTTGAACCAGGACCGCCGTCCGGTGAGCGGGTGGGCCAGCACCGCGGCCCTGCGCTGGCGGGTGGACAGCGTGCCGTCCGGGCCCCACCGGTACTCGATGGCGTTCTCGGCGCAGTACCGCTCGACCTCGGCGCGGTCGCCGGTGCCGAAGGCCGCCTGCCAGGGCAGGCCGACGTCGTCGCCGTAGTGCCGCTGGAGCAGCCACCCCTCCCGCTCGAACCGCTCGGTCAGCGCGCCGCCCAGCCTGGCCAGCACCTCCTGGCCGTCGGCCAGCCCGGTGACCCCACCCTTGGCGGGGGCGGTCAGGCAGCCGAAGAGCAGCAGCCGGGGCACGGTCAGGGAGTGGCTGAGCTCGTGGTGCATGCACATCGGCTGGTCGGGCGGCCACTCGGCGGAGGAGTACAGGCCGTGTCCGTGGTCGGCGCGCGGGGCGAACCCCTCCCGCTCGACGGCCGGCTCGGCGAGCAACTCCTTCGCGTAGCCGCGCATGCCGTCGAGGCCGGTGAGGTCCAGGCCGCGCAGCAGCACGGCGCCGTGCTCGGCGACCGTCGCGTACAGCTCGTCGCGGTGGTCGCGGACCCAGTCAGGGCCCGCGCCTTGGGGGACGCCGAGGATCGGCGGCCTGTCCGGGTGGTGCACGGGGGTCGGCATCCGCCGGTCGCCTCCATCGATGTGGGCCGCGAAGGCCGCGAGCACGGGGTGGTCGGCGAGTTCGCGCAGGGTCGTCGCCCTGCCGAGCCTGGCCAGGAACCTGATGGCCGACAGCGAGGTGCCGCCCAGCGCGAAGAAGTCGTCGCCGCGGCCGACGCGGCCGGCGGGCAGGGACAGGACCTGCTCCCACAGCGCGGCGACGCGCCGTTCGGCGGGGGTGCGCGGGGGCAGGTCGCCGGCCGGCCGGGGCGTCTCCCGGGCAAGGACGGCCAGGCTCTTCTTGTCGACCTTGCCGTTGCCGGTCAGGGGCAGCGCGTCCAGCCGGTGGAAGCGCTCGGGCACCATGTAGACCGGCAGGGCCGCGCCGAGCGAGGCCCGCAGGTCGTCCTCGGGGATGTCCGCGCCGGCCGAGTAGAAGGCCACCAGTTGCGGGCCGCCGCCGCTCTCGGCGACCAGGACGGCCCCGTCGCGCACGCCGGGCACGCGCAGCAGCCGTCCCTCCACCTCGCCCAGCTCGACGCGGTGGCCGCGGATCTTCACCTGGGCGTCCCTGCGGCCGAGGAAGGCCAGCTTGCCGTCCGGCCGCCACCGGCCGAAGTCGCCCGAGCGGTACAGCCGCAGGCCGGGCCGGTGCGGGTCGCCGGTGAAGGCGAGGCGCGTGCGCTCGGGGTCGCCGATGTACTCCCTGGCCACGCACCGCCCCGAGAAGACGATCTCACCGGGCGAGCCGAGCGGCACCGGCCACAGGTTCTCGTCCACGACGTAGACGCGGGCGCCGGGGATGGCCGCGCCGAGCGGCACCCCTTCGCCGTCGGGCGCGCGTTCCAGCAGTTCGTGGTTGGTGTCGTCGTGGGTCTCGGTGAGCCCGTAGGCGTTGAGCACCCCGACGCCGGGGAAGCGGGCGAACCAGCGGACCAGCAGCTCCTTCTTGACCGCCTCGCCGGTGACCGAGACGAAGCGCAGGTCGGGCAGGGCGCGCGGCTCGTCGTCGAGGTGGGCGAGCACGGCCTCCAGGTAGGAGGGGACGAGCTGGGCCACGGTGACGCGGCGCTCGGCGAGCGTGGCGGCGAAGCGCCGCACGTCCAGGATCACCTCCTGCTCGACGATGAGCGTGCGGGCGCCGGCCATGGGGGCGGCGAGCAGTTGCCACAGCGAGATGTCGAAGCATTGGGGCGCGGTCTGCGCGACCACGTCGCCCGGCGCGATGCGCAGGTCCTCGATCTTGGCGTACAGGTGGTTGAGCATGCCCGCGTGCTCGCACACCGCGCCCTTGGGCAGGCCGGTGGAGCCCGAGGTGAAGTAGATGTAGGCGGCCTGGCCGGCGGCGACGGGAATGCCCGGGTCGTCCTCGCGGGTGACGCCGGCGACGGCGTCCGCGTAGGTGACCACCTCGCCCGCGCCCTCCACCGGGCCGTGGCCCAGCACGAAGCGGCACGCGCTGCGTTCCAGCATGGTGGCGACGCGGCCGGCGGGGAAGCCCGGGTCGACGGGCAGGTAGACCCCGCCCGCCTTCAGGATGGCGATGACGGCGGCCATCCAGTCCAGGTCGCGCTCGGCCGCCACGGCGACGACGTCCTCGGCGGCCAGCCCGCGGGCGAGCAGCCCCCAGGCGAGACGGTTGGCGCGGGCGTTCAGCTCGGCGTAGGTCAGCTCCACGCCGCCGCGGGCCGCGGCCACCTCGCCGGGGCGCTCGCGCGCCCGCTCCTCGAACAGCTCGTGGAAGCGCCGGTCGGGCAGCTCGCGGGGCGGGCCCGCCAGCACGTCGAGCTGGTGGCGCAGCTCCTGCTCCGCCAGCAGGCTCCGCTCCCCGTGGGGGGCGTCCAGGTCGCGGGCGGCGAGCTCCAGGGCCGTGCGGTAGTAGCCGGCGATCCTGCCCGCGTACTTCTCGTCCACCACGTCGGTGCGGTAGCGCAGCAGCAGCCGCCCGCGGGGCAGGTCCACCTCGGCCCGCAGCACGACCTCGCCGAGACCGGCGTCCGGGTCGCCCCCGCTAAGGTCCAGGACCGTCTTGAACCACATGGCCTCGGGGCCGAGCTCCGCGCGCAGGGCCGCCACCGGGTGGCCGGCGTGCCGCCGCAGCTCCTCCTCGGCGCGAGAGGCCGCGGCGGTCAGCTCGCGCCACGTGCCGTCGCCGACGGTGATCCGGCAGGGGAGCGCCTCGGCCGCCCCGGGGGCGCGGTAACCGGTGGCCACCGTCGTCTCGCCGGACAGCGCCGCGAGCACCTTGGCGTGCGCGGCGAGCAGCGTCGCCGGCGACGGAGCCGGTGGCGCGGGGGAGCCGGGCGTCTCGGGGGACAAAGCGGACGGGGGGAACAGGGGAAAACCGCGCGAGGCCTCGCCTGCGTATCCATGCGACCAGCGGGGCAGCCGTGTGCCGCCTCCCGCTGCGAGTGTTTCGCGCCAGTATTCTTGGTTTCCCCTGTCGGGCACCGTGCCCACCTCCATATTTGTTCCTGTCCCGCAGACTATGGAGGCGTCATATCCGGCACATATCATCTGCTTTTCATAGACGGGTGAAAACGAGCCGATAAGTCGCCGCCCTAGCGTTCGGGCATGGCTATGGTGACGGGCCGAATTGGCGGCGCTCCGGCGAACCTCCTGCACGAGGAGGTGCTGGAGCCGCAGTTCTCCTATGAGGTGCGGCATCTCCTGCCGCACTACCTCCACATTGAGAAGGTCCTGCTGCTCGAATACCGGCGGATGGGGATTCTGGCGCCCGAGGAGGCCGGGGGAATCGCGAGCGCCCTGCACGCGATCACCCCCGAGGACCTCACCGCCGACCCCGAGGAGAATCTGTCCGACATCTCCTTCGGCATCGAGCGCCTGGTGGCCGCGTGGTTCTCCGGGCGGTCCTGCGCGCCGGCGCCGCGCTGGCACGTCGACCGGAGCAGGAACGACGCGCAGGCCTGCGCGCAGCTCATGTTCGGCCGCGAGCGGACCCTGGGGATCGCCGAGGGCCTGGTCGCCTGCGTGGACGCCGCGCACCGGCTGGCCGCCCGGCACACCGAGGCGCCGATGCCGGGGTACACCCACCTCCAGGCGGCCCAGGTGATCACCCCGGGCTTCTATCTCAGCGCGCTGTCGGACCACCTGCTGCACACGCTGCGCCGCCTGCTCGCGACCTACGACCACGCCGACCTGTCCCCCCTCGGGGCGGGCGCCATGGCCGGCCAGGAGCTGCCCTGGGACAGGGCGGCGATGGCCGGGCACCTGGGCTTCGCCGGGCCGCGGACGCACGCGCTCGCCGCCGTCGCCTCCCGGGCGTGGATGCTGGAGCTCGCGGCCGAGGCGGCGACCTTCGCCACCGGGCTGAACAGGTTCGTCAGCGACCTGATGACCTGGGCCGGCAGCCACTACGGGCTGGTCGAGCTGCCCGACGAGCTGGCCGGGATCTCCTCGGCGATGCCGCAGAAGAAGAACTACCCGCTGCTGGAGCGCATCCGCGGCCGGACGGCGCACCTGCTGTCGTGGTTCGTCGACGTCGCCGCCGCCCAGCGCGGCACGCCGTACAGCAACACCGTCGAGGTGGGCAAGGAGGGCGGCGCGCAGCTCGACTCCGCGACGCGCACCTTCGCCTCCGTGCTCGGCCTGCTCACGCTGGTGCTGGACAACGCCGTCTTCCCCGCCGCGCGGGGACGCGAGCTGTGCGCCGGGGAGCACCTCGGCGGCTTCTCGCTGGCCAACCGGCTGACCCTGGACGCGGGCGTGCCGTGGCGGACGGCGCAGGTCATCGCGGGCCGCTACATCGTCGCCATGATCGCCGAGGGCACGCCCGCCGACCCGGAGGCGCTGGAGCGCGTCTGCGCCGGCGCCGGCCACCCGGTGGCCGACGCGGCCGGCCTGCTGGACGGCACGCTCGAACCGGGCGCCGGACTGCGGCGCAAGCGCTCGCTGGGCTCGGCGCACCCCGACGAGGTCCGCGCGATGCTGGCCGGCCAGGGCGAGGAACTGGCCGTCCTGGCGAGGGAGTGGTCGGCGCGCCGCCGGCGGGCCGAGGCGTCGGTGGCCGCCGTGGACGGGCTCCTCGGTCTCGAGTCCCGGTCGTGATCGGCACAGGGGTGGCCTACGGGACCTTCGGCGAGCTCATGCAAGGGCAGCTCGCCGGCGGCGGCCAGGACTTCCTGGTGACGCTGCCCATCCCGAGGTCCAGCCGGGCGACCTTCCGCCTGGACCCGAAGTCCGCGCAGGTCACCGTGGTGCCCGGGCACAAGAGCAAGTCGCTGCGGGTCGCGAGGGCCCTGCTGGAGGAGCACGGCGTGCGGACCGGCGGCGTGCTGACCGTGCAGAGCGACCTGCCGGAGGGCAAGGGGTTCAGCAGCTCCTCCGCCGACCTGGTGGCGACCGCCCGCGCGGTCGGCGAGGCCATCGGGGCCGTGCCGCAGGCCGCCGAGATCGAGTCGCTGCTGCGGCCCATCGAGCCGACCGACGGCGTCATGTACGACGGCGCCGTCGCCTTCCTGCACCGCGAGGTGCGCCTGCTCACCCGGCTCGGCCACCTGCCTCCGCTGACGATCGTCAGCGTCGACGAGGGCGGCAGCGTCGACACCATCGCCTTCAACCGGCGGCCCAAGCCCTTCTCCGACGACGACAGGAAGGAGTACGCGCGGCTGCTGGACATGCTCGTGGTCGCCGTGGCCGCCGGCGACGTGGCCGACATCGGGCACGTCGCCACCCAGAGCGCGATCCTCAACCAGCGGCTCAACCCCAAGACCACGATGCGGTCGATGCGCCAGATCTGCGAGGAGGTCGGCGGCCTCGGCGTCGCGGTCGCGCACAGCGGCACCGCCATCGGCCTGCTGCTGGACATCGCCGACCCGCGTTACCGCGACCGGCTCGGCCGCGCCGAGAGGGCGTGCGCGCGGCTGGCGGGACACGCGCACGTCGACCATTCGCTCACCGCCGACGCAGAGGAGGTCCGGTGCTTCACAACAACGTGATCGACGCGATCGGGCACACCCCGCTGGTATCGCTCGACCTGGGCGGCGCAGCGGTCTACGCCAAGCTGGAACTGCAGAACCTGTTCGCGATGAAGGACCGGGTCGCCCGGCAGGTCATCCTGTCCGCCCGCGAGTCGGGCGAGCTGGCCCCGGGCGCGGCCATCGTCGAGAGCTCCTCGGGGACCATGGCGCTCGGCGTCGCGCTGGTCGGCACCGCGCTCGGCCACCCGGTGCACATCGTCACCGACCCGCGGATCGACCCGATCACCCTGGCCAAGCTCCGCTTCCTGGGCTGCTCGGTGCACATCGTCGACAAGATGACCTCCCACGGCTGGCAGAGCGCCCGCCTGGAGCGGCTGGAACTGCTGCGCGCCGAGCTGCCCGGGTCGTTCTGGCCCCGGCAGTACAGCAACCCCGACAACCCGCGGGCCTACGCCACCCTCGCCGCCGAACTGCTGGCCGACCTCGGGCACATCGACGTGCTGGTCGGCGCGGTCGGCAGCGGCGGCTCGCTGTGCGGCACCTCGCGGGCCCTGCGCGAGACGCTGCCCGAGCTGTGGACGGTCGGCGTGGACTGCGTCGGCAGCGTCATCTTCGGCCAGCCCGACCTGCCGGGACGGCTGCAGAGCGGCCTGGGCAACAGCCTGGTCCCCGACAACGTGGACCACTCGCTGATCGACGAGGTGCACTGGCTCAACGACCGCGAGGCGTTCCAGGCGACCGCCGACCTGGCCGCCGAGCAGCAGATCTTCGGCGGCAACACCGCCGGCTCGGTGTACGGGGTGCTGCGCCACCTGGCCCGCAGGGAGGGCCCCGGCACGCGGATCGTCGGCATCATGCCCGACCGCGGCGACCGCTACTGCGCCACCGTCTACGACGAGGGCCACTGGCTGGAGAAGGACCTGCACGGCATGCCCGTCGCCGACGCGCCCGTGGAGGTCGACGCCTCCCAGACCGTGACGACCTGGTCCAACTGCTTCCCCGGGCCGAGACGCCGGGAGGTGCGATGCGAGGCCGCCTTGCCTGCGTAGAGGCCAACACCACCGGCACCGGCATGATCGCGCTGCGGACCGCGGGCGAGCTCGGCCTGGACCCACTGTTCCTCACCGGCGGGCCGGAGCGCTACCGGGGCCTCGCGGCGACCGGCGCGCAGGTGGTGCGCTGCGACACCAACGACCCCGGCTCGCTCCTGGCCGCCGTCGCCCCCTACGCGGCCGAGCTGTGCGGAGTGACCACCACCAGCGACTTCTACGTCGCCACCGTCGCCGAGCTGGCGGCCCACCTGGGGCTGCCGGGCAACCCGCCCGAGGCGGTGCGGATCTGCCGGGACAAGGGCCGCACGCGGCGGGCGCTGGCCAAGGCCGGGCTCCGGCAGCCGCGCTTCGCCGTGGTCCACGACCAGAGTGAGACCTCCGCGGCCGTCGCGCGGGTGGGGCTGCCGTGCGTGGTCAAGCCGGTCGGCGGCTCGGGGTCCGAGGACGTCCGGTTGTGCGCGACCCCGGCCGAGGCGCTGGCGCAGGTGGCGCAGGTGCTGTCGGTGCGGGTCAACGTCCGGGGCCAGGTGTGCGAGCCGGCGGCGCTGGTCGAGGAGTACCTGGAAGGCCCCGAGTTCAGCGTCGAGATGGTGCACACGGAGGGCGAGGCCAGGTGCGTCGGGATCGTCGCCAAGTCGCTCACCGGGCACCCGTACTTCGTCGAGTCCGGCCATCTGTACCCCGCGCCCGTCGGCGCCGCCGACGGCGAGGCGATGCGCGAGACGGTCCGCCTCGCGCTCGCGGCGGTCGGCGTCCAGCACGGCCCCACCCACACCGAGGTCAGGCTCCTGCCCGACGGCGTGGCGGTGGTGGAGATCAACCCGCGGCTGGCCGGCGGCATGATCCCCGAGCTGATCTCCCTGGTCGACGGCCTGGACCTGCTCGAACAGCAGATCCGCGGCGCCATCGGCGCGCCGGTGACGCTGGAGCAGAGGCACGAGGGCTACGCGGGCATCCGGTTCCTGGTCGCCGACCGCGCCGGCGAGGTCCGCGCCGTCTCCGGCGTGGAGCGGGCGGCGGCGCTGCCGGGCGTCGCGCGGGTCGGCGTCACCGCCGCGCCGGGCACGCGGGTGGGCCCGCCGCGCAGCGCCTACGACCGGTTCGGCCACGTGATCGCGCGCGGCGGGACCGTCACCGAACTCACCGAACGGCTGGACCTGGCGGCCGCGGCCCTGCGCGTGGAGGTGGGCGAATGATCCGGCACATCGTGCTCTTCAAGTTCAAGCCCGGGCACACCTGGGCGGACGAGCGCGCCATCGAGGCGGAGCGCATGTCGGCCGAAGTCGGCGCGGAGGTGGAGGACCTCCTCGAATGGCGGACCGGCAGGAACATCTCCGAGCGCGCCATCGCCTACGACTTCGCCGTCATCGGCCTGGTCCGCGACGCGGACGCGCTCCAGAGATACCTCCTCCACCCCTTCCACCAGAAGTCGGCGGCGCTATGGCGAGAGATCAGCGACTGGGTCATCGCCGACCTCGAAGAGTAGAGACACGAGGCTTTCGATGTTCACGATTCACCACCCCGAGCTCGACGAGATGGCCAGGTCGCTGCGGGATCTGCACCGGGAGTTCCTGGCCGGGGAGTGGGACGAGGCGCGCGTGGCGGCGCACCAGGCCCGCCTGCTCCGCCAGACCATCTCCTACGTCAAGGAGCGCTCCCCGTTCTACCGCGCCAGGCTCGACGGGGCGGCCGAGGACGACGACCTGGGCTCGCTGCCCTTCACCACCAAACAGGACCTGCGCGACGCGCAGTTCGACATGCTGTCCCGCCCGATGCACGAGGCGTGGATCTTCTACGAGACCACCGGCACCACCGGCAGGGCCACCCCCTGCCCGCGCGACAACACCGACACCCTGCACAACAACACCGTGCTCACCGCCTACTACCAGACGGTGTTCGACCAGTACGGCGACCGGCAGGTCGTCGGGGTCTCCGGCCCCTCGGAGCTGCACGCGACCGGCGACACCTTCGGCGACGTGTGCCGCAACCTCGGCATCGCCGTCGCCAAGATGTGGCCGCACTCGCCGATGATCGGCTTCGACCGCGCCCTCGAGGTCATGCGCATGCTGCCCGTCACCGGGCTGTTCGCGACGCCCGGCATGGCGCTGTCGCTGGCCAAGAAGGCCAGGGAGGCCGGCCTGGACCCGGCCGCCGACTTCTCGCTGGACGTGCTCATGCTCACCGGCGAGCTGGCCTCGCCGAGCCTGCTCGCCGGGATCGGCGCCCTGTGGGGCGCGCGCGCCTACAACGCCCTGTACGCCTCGCAGGAGGCCTCCGTCCTCGCCGCCTCGGGCGCGGACGGCGGCCTGTACACCGCGCCGCTCATCAACCACTACGAGGTCATCGACCCGGTGACGCTGCGGCCCGCGCGGGCCGACGGCGCCGGCGTGCGCCAGGGCGAGCTGGTGATCACCAACCTCTACCAGGGCGCCAAGCCGCTGGTGCGCTACCGGACCGGCGACATGGTGCGCATGCACCCGGTGGCGCCGGGCGCGACGATCCCCGCGCCGCGCGTGGAGGTGCTCGGCCGGGTGGGCGACCAGATCATGCTGAACGGCCACGCCGTCACCGGCTACGACCTGGAGGACCTGCTGCTGCGGCACGTGGGCGGCTTCATGGACTACCAGATCAGGCTGGAGCGCACGCCCCTCGGCGAGGACCGGGTCGACCTGATGCTGCACGGCGCCTCCGAGAGCCACCCGGGCCTGGTGCTGGCCCAGGAGGAGTGCCGCGAGGTGCTCGGCACCGAGCTGGTCGTCTCCTTCGGCGACCCGGGGAGCATCACGAGCACGGGCGCGATGGTGAGCTGGAAGGCCGCCCGCGTGGTGGACGGCCGCGGCGACGAGCCGGCCCGCGACGACCGCGAGTCCCGCGCCGCCCTCGCCCTGGCCGCGAGGAGAGGGTGATGCGGCCGCTGCCGGGCCGCTGGGTCTACCACCGCGTCCAGAACGAAGGGGGGTTCGTCCGCTTCGACGACGTCCGCCTGCCGCCGACCACCCAGGGCCTGCACTACGGCACCGGGGCGTTCGAGGGCATCAGGGCGCACGCGGCCGCGGGCGGCGGGCGGGTGCACCTGTTCCGGGTGCGCGACCACTACCGCCGCTTCCTGCGGTCGTGCCGGCTGCTGCGCATCGAGGTGGGACTGAGCGCCGACGAGCTGGCCGACCTCACCGTGGAGCTGCTGCGCCGCAACGGCGACATGGGCGACGTCTACATCCGGCCGCTGGCCTACAAGCTCGGCCTGCTGCCGGGCACCCCGCCGGGGGTGGGCCTGGGCGGGATCTCCGACGCCGTCACGATCGTCGCCTCCCGCCTGGGCGCCTACACCCCGCCGGGCGGCGTCCGGTGCCTGGTCAGCTCGTGGCGCAGGCCCTCGCGCGCGGCCGTCCCCGTCCAGGCCAAGATCACCGGCGGGTACGTCAACAGCGCGCTGGCCGTCGAGGACGCGCGCGCGGCCGGCTACGACGACGCGATCCTGCTCAACGACGCCGGGCAGGTCGCCGAGGCCAGCACGGCCAACGTCTTCGCGGTGCGCGGCGGCGCCCTGCTCACGCCGCCGCCCGACGCCGACATCCTGCCCGGCATCACCAGGGACACGGTGCTCACGCTGGCGGCCGACCTCGGCCTGACCGCCGCCGAGCGGCCGCTGCACCCCGCCGACCTGCTGCTGGCCGACGAGGTCTTCCTCACCGGCACCGGCGTCGGCCTCACCCCGGTGATCGTGGTCAACGGCAGGCCGATCGGGACCGGGGAGCCCGGCCCGGTCACCTCCCGGCTCGTGGAGCGCTACCGCCAGGTGGTCAGGGCCGAGCGGGAGGACGCCCGCGGGTGGCTGACCGCGGTGGAACCGGGTGTGCCGGACTCAAACAGGGGCGAGCCAGTGGAGCGACCGGCATGAAAGGAGCGAGCGGGATGGAACTGCTCGGGTGGATGGAGATCGACGCGCTGAGCCGGGTGGTGCTGAAGGAGATAGGAACGCTCGGCCCCGCGGGGACGAGCAGCGAGACGGCCGCCACCCTGCTGTGGGAGAAGCTCTCCGAGCTGCCGAGCGAACCGCAGCTCTCGCTGTACGACACCTACGAGGGGGCATGCGACGCCCTGCTCAACCGGGACATCAGCCACTTCATCGTGGCCAACGCCTACCGGGCGGTCAACGAGTTCTACATGGACACGCGGCTGGCCCTGGCGGGGGCGTTCATCATGGACACCCCGCTGTACGGGCTCGCCAAGTCGCGCGGCAACGACGCCCTGCCCGTGCGGCCGTCGATCGCCACGCACCCGGCGCCCGCCCCGCTGATCGCCCAGTTGCTGCCCGCGCCGTTCGCGCAGGGCAAGGTCATGATCATGAACTCGACCAGCGCGGCGGCCATGGCCGCGAGCGGCGGGTTCAGCGACCTGGCGCTCACCACGGCCCCGGCCGTGGACCACTACGGCCTGGAGTTCATCTCGCGTACCCGGCCCATCCGCATGGTCTGGTCGGTGTTCGTCCTGGACGACCTGGACGCCACCGCCGCCGACATCCACAGGGAGAACGCCGATGTTGTTCCTCGATAGCGGGGCGGTGCGCAAGGCCCTGCCCATGGAGCGGGCGATCGGCCTGATGGCCGGCGTCATGCGCTCCTACAGCGGGGGAGAGGTCACCCAGCCGCTGCGCACCATCCTGCGGCCCCCGGGCGAGGGCGGCGTCTTCGCCTCCATGCCCTGCCACGTCACCGGCGACCTGCCCGGATACGGCCTCAAGGCGATCATGCTGCGGCCCGGCAACCGGGACAGGGGCCTGCCCGTGCACATCGGCGTGGTCCTGGTCTTCGACCCCGAGACCGGGTACCCGCTGGCGCTGCTGGACGGCGCCGAGCTGACCGCGATCCGCACCGCCGCCGTCTCGGCGGTGGCCACCGACACGCTGGCGCTCCCCGGCGCCGGCGACCTGGCCGTCATCGGGTCGGGCGTGCAGGCCCGCTCGCACCTCGAAGCCCTCGCGCTCGTGCGCGACCTGCGCAGGGTCCGCGTGTACAGCCCCACGGAAGGGCGGGCCGAGGACTTCCGGCGCTGGGCCGCGTCCTGGCTGGCGGTCCCCGTCGAGGTGACGCCCACGGCCGGGGAGGCGCTGGCGGGCGCCGACCTGGTCTGCACCGCCACCTCCGCCAAGGAGCCGGTCGTCTTCGGGCGCGACCTCGCCCCTGGCGCGCACGTCAACGCGGTCGGCGCCTCGGTCGCCGACGCGCGCGAGCTGTCCGGCGACGCGGTCGCCAGGTGCGCGGTGTTCGTGGACAGCAGGGAGTCGGCGGCGAGCGAGTCGGGCGACCTGCGCGTCCCGCTGGCCGAAGGGCTGATCGGCCCCGATCACGTGCGCGCCGAGCTCGGCGAGGTGCTGCTCGGACGGCACCCGGGACGCGGCGACGCGGCGGAGATCACGCTGTACAAGTCGCTCGGCATGGCCGCGCAGGACATCGTGTCCGGCTTCGCCGCGGCCCGGGCCGCCCGTGAACTCGGACTCGGCGCCGACTTCCCCTACCCCGCGCCATGAGGATCTACGTGGTCGACGCCTTCGCCGACGCGGCGTTCCAGGGCAACCCCGCCGCGGTGTGCCTGCTCGACCGGCCGCGCGACGCGCGCTGGATGCAGGCGGTGGCGGCCGAGATGAACCTGTCGGAGACCGCGTTCGTCGACCGGTCCACCCCGGCGGACTCCCCGGAGGGCATGGGCCTGCGCTGGTTCACCCCCGCGGGCGAGGTCGACCTGTGCGGGCACGCGACGCTGGCCGCCGCGCACGTGCTGTGGGAGCGGGAGGGCGAGGACGGCGCCCGCCCGCTGCGCTTCGCCACCCGCAGCGGCGTCCTCTCGGCCGAGCGGGGGCAGGACGGCATCGGCCTGGACTTCCCCGCCGAGCCCGCCGAGGAGACCGAGGTCCCCGACGGGCTGCCCGAGGCGCTCGGCGCCAAGCCCGTCTGGATGGGCCGCAACCGCTTCGACTACCTGGCCGAGCTGGCCGACGAGGAGGAGGTCGCCGAGCTGCGGCCCGACTTCGCCGCGCTGAGCGCCTTCCCCGTGCGGGGCGTCATCGTCACCGCCCGGGGACGGCGGGAGCACGACTTCGTCTCCCGCTTCTTCGCGCCCCGGCACGGGGTGGACGAGGACCCGGTGACCGGCTCGGCGCACTGCTGCCTCGGCCCCTTCTGGAGCGCCAGGCTCGGCCGGCGCCGCCTGACCGGGTTCCAGTGCTCCCCGCGCGGCGGCCGCGTGCGCGTGACGACGCGCGGCGAGCGCGTGGGGCTGGACGGCCGCGCGGTGATCTTCATGAGTGGAGAGCTACACGAACGGGAGGAACGATGACGACGTTCGTCATTGGCAACGTGGCCGCCATCCCCGACAAGGAGAAGATGGCCCTCTACCGGGACAAGGTCCTGGCGACGCTCCAGGCGTACGGCGGCGGCTTCGCCATCCGCGGCGGGGCGTTCGACGTGCTGGAGGGGGACTGGCACCCCACGCACCTGTCGGTCATGCGGTTCCCCAGCGCCGAGCACGCCCGGCGCTGGTACAACTCGCCGGAGTACGCGGAGATAACTCCGCTGCGCGAGGGCGTCGAGATGGACCTGATCCTCGTGGACGGGGGCGGCTCGGATGACTGAGCTCGCCGCGGGCATCCCCGCGGGCATCCCCGCCGGCCTTCCCGTCGATCTGGACGCGCTGGACCTGGCCGACCCGCGGACCTTCCGCGCCCACGACCAGTACGCGATCTGGCGCCGCCTGCGCGCCGAGGCCCCGGTGTTCTGGAACGCCCCCCGCGGCGGCCGTCCCGGGTTCTGGGCGCTCACCAGGTACGACGACATCATGGCGGTCTACAAGGACGACGACCACTTCACCTCCGAGCGCGGCAACGTCCTGACCACGCTGCTGGCGGGCGGCGACTCCGCGGCCGGCCGCATGCTCGCGGTGACCGACGGCAAGCGCCACCAGGACCTGCGCAACGTGTTCCTCAAGGCGTTCTCGCCCCGCGCGCTGTCCTACGTCGCCGAACGCGTGCGGGAGAACACCCGCGCCCGCGTCCGCGCGGGCGTCGAGATGGGCGCCTGCGACTTCGCGCGGGACGTCGCCGAGAAGATCCCGATCAACACCATCTGCGACCTGCTCGGCGTCCCCGAGGGTGACGAGCACCGCGACCACCTGCTCGACCTGACCAAGACCGCGCTGAGCAGCGACGAGGTGGACGCCGACGACGAGGACGCCGCCGAGGCGTCGCTGGAGGCGCGCAACGAGATCCTGATGTACTTCGACGACCTGGTCACCGAGCACCGCCGCACCCCCAAGGACGACGTCATCGGCGCGATGGTCGCCAGCAGCATCGACGGGGTGCCGCTGACCGACGACGACATCGTCTTCAACTGCTACAGCCTGATCATCGGCGGCGACGAGACCAGCCGCCTCACCATGATCGGGACGGTGCCGGCGATGGTCGGCCACCCCGAGCAGTGGGCCGCCTACCGCGCCGGCGAGATAGAGACCAAGACCGCCGTCGAGGAGATCCTGCGCTGGGTCAGCCCGGCCATGCACTTCGGCAGGAGCGCGCTCAAGGACGTCACCGTCCGCGGAACGAGGATCGCCGCGGGCGACATCGTCACGCTGTGGAACTCCTCCGCCAACCGGGACGAGGACGTCTTCGACGGCCCCGAACGCCTGGACCTGCGGCGCTTCCCCAACCGGCACGCCACCTTCGGATACGGGCCGCACTTCTGCCTGGGCGCCTACCTGGGCCGTACGGAGGTCGGCGCCATGCTGGAGGCGCTGCGGGAATTCGTCGCCGAAATGCACATCACGGCCGAGCCCGAGCCGGTCCATTCCAACCTGTTGAGCGGAATCAGCAGCCTCCAGGTGAAACTGCTCCCGGCCTGATCCGGGGCTTTCGGAAATGCGCGGACGAGAATGCGGAATTCGATCGGTGATGCGCGCCCGATAACAAGACGAAACGGCGCGTTTTTAGACTCGGTTCGTCGTGGCGCGAATAGTGACTAGGAGTCGAGTGATGGCTGGCATGCTTATGGACCAGGATTTGCTGCACGACCCGCACGGCGACGACGCGGCGCGCCCCGCCGAGTGGCTTCCTGGCCTGTTCGCCGCCCAGGCACGCCGTACGCCGGACGCCCCCGCGGTCCGCTTCGCCGGCACCGAGCTGACCTACGCCGAGCTCGACCGCCGGGCCGGCCGCCTCGCCTCCCGCCTGGCCGCGCTCGGGGCCGGTCCCGAGCGCCTGGTCGCCGTGGCGCTGCCGCGTTCGGCGGACCTGGTCGTGGCGTTGCTGGCCGTGCTGAAGACGGGCGCGGCCTACCTGCCGATCGACGTCGAGTACCCGCGTGACCGTGTGGCGTTCATGCTGCGGGAAGCGCGGCCGGTGTGCGTGCTGACCGGCGGCGCCGCGGCGGCCGCCGTGCCGGACGAAGGGCCCCGGGTCCTGGTGGAGGAGCTCGCCGAGGACGACGGCGAGCAGCCGTGGCCCGGCGAGCCGCTGCTGGCGCCCGCCGGTCACCCCGCCTACGTCATCTACACCTCCGGCTCCACCGGCCGGCCCAAGGGCGTGGTCATCGGGCACGGCGCGCTCTCGGACTACCTGCTGTGGTCGCTGCGCGCCTACCCGAGCCTGGCCGGGGAGTCGCTGTGGCACTCCTCGGTGTCCTTCGACATGACCGTGACCTCGCTGTGGGCGCCGCTGGTCGCGGGCGGGTGCGTCCGGGTGTCGCCGCTCGCCGAGGATGGCGTGCCCGGCGACGCCGGCGCGTGCACCTTCCTCAAGGCCACCCCGAGCCACCTGCCGCTGCTGGACATCCTGCCCGAGCGGTTCTCCCCGACCCGCGAGCTGATGTTCGGCGGCGAGGCCCTGCGCGGCGAGGCGCTGCGCGGCTGGCGCGAGCGGCACCCCGGCGTCACCGTGATCAACGTCTACGGGCCCACCGAGGCCACCGTCAACGTCGCCGAGTACCGCGTGGAGCCGGGGCAGCGGGTGCCCGACGGCGTCCTGCCGCTCGGCCGGCCGATGGACGACACCCGGGTCCACGTGCTGGACGCCGAGCTGCGCCCGCTGCCGCCCGGCGAGGTCGGCGAGCTGTACATCGCCGGCACCGGCCTGGCCCGGGGGTACGTCAACCGGCCCGGGCTCACCGCCGAGCGGTTCGTCCCCGACCCCTCCGGCGTGCCCGGCGAGCGGATGTACCGCACCGGCGACCTCGCCCGGTGGCGCGAGGACGGGGTGCTGGAGTTCGCGGGCCGCGTCGACGACCAGATCAAGGTGCGCGGGCACCGCATCGAGCTCGGCGAGATCGAGGCCGTCATCGGCGGCCATCCCCGGGTCGCCCAGGTGGCCGTGATCGTGCGCGAGGACCGCGCGGGCGACCAGCGCATCGTCGCCTACGTCACCCCGCGCGCGGACGACCCGAACGGCACGGACGGCGTGGACGGCCCGAATGGCATGGGCGTGCCGAATGGAGCGGACGGCCCGAACGGCGGGCACGCCGGCCCTGCCGAGAGGGTGAAGGCCGCCGTGCTGGAGCACGCCGGGGCCGCCCTGCCCGCGTACATGGTGCCCTCCGCCGTGGTGGTGCTGGACGCCCTGCCGCTCACCGCCAACGGCAAGCTCGACCGCCGCGCGCTGCCCGCGCCGCCCGTCCAGGCCGCCCCCGGACGCGCCCCGCGCACCGCCGCGGAGGAGCTGCTGTGCCGCCTGTTCGCCGACGCGCTCGGCATCGAAGGCGCGGACGGCGCGGACGGCACGGAGGGCATCGGCGGCGGCATCGGCGCGGCGGGCGTCGGCGTGGACGGCAACTTCTTCGAGCTCGGCGGGCACTCCCTGCTGGCCACCCGCCTGGTCGGCATGGTCCGCGAGGCGTTCGACGTCGAGCTGCCTCTGCGCGCCCTGTTCGAGGCGCCGACCCCCGAGGCGCTCGCCGGCCGCGTCGCCACCGCCGCCAGGGGCCGCAGGCCCGCGCTCACCGCCCGCCCCCGGCCCGAGCGGATGCCGCTGTCCGCCGGCCAGCGCGGGCTGTGGTTCCTGCACCGCCTGGAAGGGCCCAGCGCGACCTACAACCTCCCGCTCGCCGTGCGGCTGACCGGCCGGGTCGACGCCGCGGCGCTCGGCCGGGCCGTCGCCGACGTCGTGGCCCGCCACGAGCCGCTGCGCACGCTCTACCCCGACCTCGACGGCGAGCCGTACCAGCTCGCCCTCGACCCGGGGGCCGCCGTCCCCGGGCTGCCCGTGGTGCCCGTCACGGCCGGGGGCCTCGCCGCGGCGCTGGCCGCCGAGGCCGCGCGGCCGTTCGCCTTCACCCGCGAGGCGCCGTTCCGTGCGACCCTGTTCAGGCTCGGCGAGCGCGAGCACGTGCTCATGCTGGTCACCCACCACATCGCCAGCGACGGGCTGTCGGAGCAGCCGCTGCTGGACGACCTGGCCGCCGCCTACGCCCACCGCACCGGGCGCGCCGAGGCACAGGACGCGCCGCGGATCCAGTACGCCGACCACACCCTGTGGCAGCGCGAGCTGCTCGGCGACCTCGACGACGCGACGAGCCCGGCCGCCCGCCAGGTGGCGTTCTGGCGTGAGACCCTGGCCGGCGGCCCCGCGCTGCTGGAGCTGCCGCTGGACCGTCCCCGCCCGGCCGTGGCCGGCAACGGCGGCGCCAGGGTGGCCTTCGCTCTCCCCGAGGGCCTGCACCGCGATCTGGTCGCGCTCGCCCGGCGCGACGGCTCGACCGTCTTCATGGTCGTCCAGGCCGCCGTGGCCGCGCTGCTCACCCGGCTCGGCGCCGGCACCGACATCCCCATCGGCACGGCCACCGCCGGCCGCGGGGACCGGGCCCTGGACGGGCTCGTCGGCAAGTTCCTCAACACGCTGGTGCTGCGCACCGACACCTCCGGCGACCCGGGCTTCCGCGAGCTGCTCGCCCGGGTGACCGAGGCCGACCTGGCGGCCTACGCCAACGCCGACGCGCCGTACGAGAGCGTCGTGGAGGCCGTCAACCCGGTCAGGTCCCTGTCCTACCACCCGGTTTTCCAGGTCATGCTGACCTTCGAGCGCAGCCTGCGCGCGCCGCTGCTCGGCCCGGAGCTGTCGCTGTCGGTGGAACCCACCGTGCACACCGGCGCGGCCAAGGTGGACCTCAGCTTCTTCGTCAGGGAGCCCGCCGAGTGGGGCGGGGCCGGCGAGGTCGAGTGCGCCCTGGACTACGCCACCGACCTGTTCGACGAGCGCAGCGCCGAGGTGCTGGCCGCGCGGCTGGTGCGGCTGCTCGAAGGCGCCGTGCGCGACCCGGCGCGGCCCATCGGCGAGCTGGACCTGCTCACCCCGGGCGAGCGGGACACGCTGCTGGAGGAGTGGAACGCCACCGCCCACCCCGTGCCCGACGCGACCCTGCCCGAGCTGTTCGAGGCGCAGGCGGCCCGCACCCCCGGCGCGGCGGCCGTGGAGTGCGGCGGGGAGATCCTCACCTACGCCGAGCTGGACGCCCGCGCCTCCCGGCTGGCGCGGCTGCTGGCCGGGCGCGGCGTGGGCCCCGAGCGGTTCGTCGCCGTCGCGCTGCCCAGATCGGCCTCCCTGGTGGTCGCCCTGCTCGCCATCGCCAAGGCCGGCGGCGCCTACCTGCCCGTCGACCCCGCCCTGCCCGCCGAGCGCGTGCGCTTCATGCTGGACGACGTCGCCCCCGTCCTCACCCTGGCCGCGCCGCGGGACATGGCCGCGCTGGAGGCCGAGGCCGCCGCGCTGCCCGCCGGGCCCCTCGACAGCGGCCCGACGCCCGCCAACCCGGCGTTCGTCATCTACACCTCAGGCTCGACCGGCCGGCCCAAGGGCGTCGTGGTCGAGCACCGCTCGCTCAACCAGTACCTGGCCTGGACGCGGCACACCTACCACAGCGTCGCCGGCCGCGCCCTGGTGCACTCGCCGGTCTCCTTCGACCTGACCGTCACCGGCCTGTTCGGGCCGCTGACCAGCGGCGGGTGCGCGCACCTGGTGGACCTGGACGACGGCGACGCCGCCGCGGCCGCCATGGCCCGCCCGGACTTCGTCAAGGCCACCCCGAGCCACCTGCCGCTGCTCATCGGCCTGCCCGACCGGTTCTCCCCCTCGGCGCAGCTCGTGCTGGGCGGGGAGTCGCTCATGGGGGAGGTGCTGGACGAGTGGCGCCGCCGCCACCCGTCGGCCACCGTGATCAACGAGTACGGTCCCACGGAGACCACCGTGGGCTGCATGGAGTACCGCGTCGAGCCCGGCGACCGGGTGCCCGCGGGCGTCGTCCCCATCGGCCGGCCCATCTGGAACACCCGGCTGTATGTCCTGGACGCCGCGCTGCGCCCGGTGCCGCCCGGCGTGGTCGGCGAGCTCTACATCGCCGGCGACCTGGTCAGCCGCGGCTACCTGAACCGGCCGGGGCTGAGCGCCGAGCGATTCGTGGCCGACCCGTTCGCCGCCGGGACGCGCATGTACCGCTCGGGCGACCTGGCCCGCTGGCGGCCCGACGGCCAGATGGAGTTCGCCGGGCGCGTCGACCACCAGGTGAAGGTGCGCGGGTTCCGCATCGAGCTCAGCGAGATCGAGTCGGTGCTCGGCGAGCACCCCCGGGTGTCGTCCGCCGCGGTGATCGTCCGCGAGGACCGGCCCGGCGACCAGCGCCTGGTCGCCTACGTCACGCTCACCCCCGGCGAGCCGGTGGACCTGCTCGGCCACGCCCGGGCCATGCTGCCCGCCTACATGGTGCCCTCGGCCGTGGTGGTGCTCGACGCGCTGCCGCTGACCGCCAACAGCAAGCTCGACCGCGCCGCGCTGCCCGCGCCCGGACCGGCCGCTCCGGTCGGCGGGTCCGCTCCGCGCACTCCGCAGCAGGAGATCGTCTGCGGCCTGTTCGCCGAGCTGCTCGGCCTGCCCCAGGTCGGCACCGACGCCAACTTCTTCGAGCTCGGCGGCCACTCGCTGCTGGTGACCCGGCTGGTCGCCCGCGTGCGCTCGGTCTTCGGCGTCGAGCTCGGCGTCCGCGAGGCGTTCGAGGCGCCGACCCCGGCCGCGCTGGTCGAGCGCATCGACCTGGCGGGCCGGGGCCGGTCGAAGCCGGAGCCCGAGCCGCGCCCCGAGCGCATCCCCCTGTCCTACGCCCAGCGCGGCGTGTGGTTCATCCACCGGCTCGACGAGGACAACCCGCAGTACAACATCCCGACCGTGCTGCGCCTCGGCGGCCCGGTCGACAAGGACGCTCTGCGCGCCGCCGTCCTGGACGTCGTGGGCAGGCACGAGGTGCTGCGCACGCTGATCCGCAGCGAGGACGGCGAGCCGTACCAGGTGGTGCTGGCCCTGCAGGACGCCGAGATCGAGGTGGCCTTCACCGGCGTCCGGCCCGAGGAGCTGAAGGAGGCGCTCGCCGCGTTCGGCCACCGCTCCTTCCGGCTCGCCGAGCAGCCGCCCATCAGGGTCGGGCTGTTCTCGCTGAGCGAGCGCGAGCACGTCCTGCACCTGGTCATCCACCACGTCGCCTGCGACGGCTGGTCGTGGCGGGCGCTGCTGCGCGACCTGGCCGAGGCCTACACCGCCCGCCTCGGCGGCGCCGCGCCCGCGTGGCCTCCCCTGCCGGTGCAGTACGCCGACTACGCGCTCTGGCAGACCAGGACGCTCGGCCGCGAGGACGACCCCGGCAGCGCGCTGGCGCGGCAGGTCGGGCACTGGCGCGCCGCCCTGGCCGGCATGCCCGAGCTGCTGGAACTGCCGCTGGACCGCCCGCGCCCGGCCGTCGCCTCCAACCGCGGCGAGATGGTCACCCGCCACGTCGACGCCGCGCTGCACCGCGACCTGGTCACCCTGGCCCACCAGGCCGGGGTCACCGTGTTCATGGTCGCCCACGCCGCCTTCGCCGCGCTGCTCACGCGGATGGGCGCCGGCACCGACCTGCCGATCGGCACCGGCCTGGCCGGGCGCAGCCACGAGAACCTCGACGACCTGGTCGGCTTCTTCGTCAACACCATGGTGCTGCGCACCGACACCTCCGGCGACCCGACCTTCCGCGAGCTGCTCGACCGGGTGCGCGAGGTGGACCTGGTGGCCTACGCCAACCAGGACCTCCCCTTCGAGCGGCTGGTCGACGTCGTCAACCCGGCGCGCTCGCTGGCCCACCACCCGCTGTTCCAGGTCAGCATCGTGCTGCAGAACTACGCCGGCGCCCAGGCGCGGATGCCCGGACTGACGGTGAGCCCGCCGGACGTCGAACTGGAGGCCGCCAAGTTCGACCTGATGTTCTTCCTGGAGGAGGCGCACGAGGATGACCCGCTGACCGGGCGGGCGCCCGGCGGGATGAAGGTCGGCCTGAAGTTCGCCACCGACCTGTTCGACCGGGCCACGGCCGAGGGCATCGCCGAGCGCTTCTGCCGGATGCTGGCCGCGATGGTCGCCGACCCCGACGGCCGGATGGGCGCGGTGGACATCCTGTCGGCCGGCGAGCGGGCGCGGCTGCTGGTGGAGTGGAACGACACCGCCTCCTCCGCCGCCCCGGTGACGATGCCGGCGCTGTTCGAGGCCCAGGCGGCCCGCACGCCCGAGGCGCCCGCGCTGGTGTCCGGCGAGCGCACGCTCACCTACGCCGAGCTGAACGCCGCGGCCAACCGGCTGGCCCGCCTGCTGGTGGACCGGTACGGCGCCGGCCCGGAGTCGCACGTCGCCGTCGCGCTGCCCCGCTCGGTGGAGGCCGTCGCCGCGGTGCTCGCGGTGGTCAAGACCGGCGCGGCCTACGTCCCGGTCGACCCCGACTACCCAGCCGAACGCATCGCGTTCATGCTGGCCGACACCCGGCCGTCCCTGGTGATCACCGGCCCGGCCGCCGAGACCGGCGGCGAGGTGCCCCGGCTGGTGCTCGACGCGCTCTCCGACCTCGACGGACTGGACGGGTACGCCTTGGGCGACCTGACGGACGGCGAGCGGACCGCGCCGCTGGAGCCGTCCCACCCGGCCTACGTGATCTACACCTCCGGCTCCACCGGGCGTCCCAAGGGCGTGGCGGTCACCCACCACGGCATCGCCGCCACCGTCGCCTCGATGCGCGAGCGCCTGCTGGTCCACGACGGCGGCCGGGTGCTCCAGCTCGCCTCCCCGAGCTTCGACGTCTCGGTCATGGAGACGCTGATGGCCTTCGGCGCCGGGGGAGCCCTGGTGGTCGCGCCGCCGCACGTGCGCGGCGGCGACGACCTGGCCGAACTGCTGTCGGCCCAGCGGATCACCCACGCGGTCATCCCCTCGGCGACCCTGGCCAGCGTCCCGCCCACCCCGCTGCCCCACCTGACCACCCTGCTGACCGGCGGAGACGTCGTCGGCCCCGAGCTGGTGGACCGGTGGGGCGAGGGCCGGCTCATGCTGAACGGCTACGGCCCCACCGAGGCGACGATCTGGGCCACCGCGAGCGGCGCCCTGACGCCGGGGGAGAACCCGCCCATCGGCTCGCCCCTGTGCGACACCCGGGTCTACGTCCTGGACGCGGGCCTGCGGCCGGTGGCCCCCGGCGTGGTCGGCGAGCTGTACGTGGCCGGCGAGGGGCTGGCGCGCGGCTACCTGCGCCGTCCCGCCCTGACCGCCGAGCGGTTCGTGGCCGACCCGTTCGGCGGCGGGCGCATGTACCGCACGGGCGACGCGGTGCGGTGGCGGGCCGACGGGCAGCTGGAGTTCGTCGGCCGGGTGGACAGCCAGGTCAAGGTGCGCGGCTTCCGCGTCGAGCTCGGCGAGATCGAGGCCGCGCTGTCGCGCCACCCGCAGGTCAGGCAGGCCGCCGTCATCGTGCGCGAGGACCGGCCCGGCGACCGGCGCATCGTCGCCTACCTGGTCGCGGCCTCGGCCAAGGCCCCCGAACCGGGGCAGTTGCGCGCGCACGTGGGCGCCACCCTGCCCGAGTACATGGTGCCCGCCGCGTTCGTGACCCTCGACGCGCTGCCGGTCATGCCCAACGGCAAGCTCGACCGCAAGCTGCTGCCCGCGCCGGAGTTCGCCACCCGCTCGGGCGGCCGGGCGCCGCGCACGGCCCGCGAGGAGATCATGTGCGGGCTGTTCGCCGAGATCCTCGGCGTGCCGCACGTCGGGGTGGAGGACAACTTCTTCGAGCTCGGCGGCCACTCGCTGCTGGCCACCCGGCTGGTCAGCAGGATCAGGAGCACCCTCGGCACCGAGCTGCGGGTCCGCGACCTGTTCCGCACCCCCACGGTCGCCGCGCTGGTCGACCGGCTGCGCGCCACCAAGGACGACGGGCCCGCGCTGGCGCCGATGGAGCGGCCCGAGCGCGTCCCGCTGTCCTACGCCCAGCAGCGCCTGTGGTTCCTGCACCGGCTGGAGGGGCCGAGCCCGACGTTCAACGTCCCGCTCGTGCTGCGCCTGTCGGGGGCGCTGTCGGCCACGGCCCTGTCGGCCGCGCTGGCCGACCTGGTCGAGCGGCACGAGGCGCTGCGCACGGTCTACCTGGACGACGGCGGCCGCCCCTACCAGCGGATCCACCCCGCCGGCGAGGCCCGTCCCGCCTTCGACGTCGTGCCCGCCGGCCGCGACGAGCTGCCCGCGCTCATGGGCGACGCGCTCCGGCACACCTTCGACTTGGCCGGCGACCTGCCGGTCAGGGCGACGCTGTTCGCGCTCGGCGCGCAGGAGCACTGCCTGCTGCTCCTGCTGCACCACATCGCCACCGACGGCGTCTCGATGGGCACCCTGAGCCGCGACCTGTCCACCGCCTACGCCGCGCGCCTGGCCGGCACCGCCCCCGACTGGGAGCCGCTGCCGGTGCAGTACGCCGACTACACCCTCTGGCAGGCGGCGGCGCTGGGCAGCGAGGCCGACCCGGCCAGCCCGATCTCACGGCAGCTCGACCACTGGCGCGACCGGCTCGCGGGCGCCCCCGAGCCGCTGGAGCTGCCCGCCGACCGCTCGCGCCCCGCCCGCCGCCACGGCACCGCCGAGCGGGTCACCTTCCAGATCGGCGCCGAGCTGCACTGGGACCTCATCGAGCTGGCCCGCCGCAGGAGCGCCACGCTGTTCATGGTGATGCACGCCGCGCTGGCCGGGCTGCTGACCCGGCTCGGCTCGGGCACCGACATCACCATCGGCACCGGCGTCGCCGGACGCGCGGACGAAGCCCTGGACAGGGTGGTCGGCTTCTTCGTCAACATGGTCGTGCTGCGCGCCGACACCTCCGGCGACCCGAGCTTCCGCGAGCTGCTCGACCGGGTGCGCGAGGTGGACCTGGCCGCCTACGCCAACGCCGACGTGCCCTTCGACAAGGTCGTGGACGCGCTCAACCCGGCGCGGTCGATGAGCCACGCGCCCCTGTACCAGGTGACCCTCACCGTGGACCGGGACATGGTCGGCGGCAACGTCCGCCTGCCGGGCCTGTCGGTCGAGGTGGACAGCCCCGACCCCGGCTCGGCCAAGTTCGACCTGTGGATCGGCCTGACCGAGACCTACGCCGCCGACGGCACGCCCACCGGCATGGAGGGCATCGTCAAGTTCGCCACCGACATCTTCGACCGGGCGACGGCGCAGGGCATCGCCGAGCGGTTCCGCCGGCTGCTCGGGTCGGTGGCGGCCGCCCCCGACCGCCGCCTCGGCGAGGTCGAGGTGCTCTCGCCCGCCGAGCGGACGCGGCTGCTGGTGGAGTGGAACGACACCGCCTCCCCGGTTCCGCCGGCGACGATCCCCGCGCTGTTCGAGGCCCAGGCGGCCCGCGCGCCCGAGGCGCCCGCGCTGGTGTCCGGCGGGCACGTCCTCACCTACGGCGAGGTCAACGCGGTGGCCAACCGGCTGGCCCGCCTGCTGGTGGACCGGTACGGCGCCGGCCCGGAGTCGCACGTCGCCGTCGCGCTGCCCCGCTCGGCGCAGGCCGCGGTGGCGGTGCTCGCGGTGCTCAAGACCGGCGCCGCGTACGTCCCGGTGGACCCGGACTACCCGGGCGAGCGCATCGCGCTGATGCTCGCCGACACCGCCCCCTCGCTGGTCATCACCGGCGCGGGCGCGGCGGCGGCCCTGCCGGGGGAGGCGCCCCGGCTCGTGCTCGGCGACCTGGACGGGGTCGAGGGCCTCGCGGAGTACGCCGCCCACGACCTCGCCGACGGCGAGCGCACCGCGCCGCTGAGCCTGTCGTCCCCGGCGTACGTGATCTACACCTCCGGGTCGACCGGGCGTCCCAAGGGCGTGGTGGTCACCCACCGCGGCATCGCGGCGAGCGCCGCCTCCCAGCGGGAGCGGCTGCGCACCCGGCCGGACTCCCGGGTGCTCCAGTTCGCCCCGCTCAGCACCGACACCTCCATCTTCGAGATGCTCTACGCCTTCGGGGCGGGCGCCGCCCTGGTCATCGCGCCGCGCGACGTGCGCGGCGGGGACGACCTGGCCCGGGTGCTCCTCGACGGGCAGGTCACCCACGCCGTGCTGCCGCCCGCCGCGCTGGCGAGCCTGCCGGTCGTCCCCCTGCCCGACCTGGCCACCCTGCTCGTCGGGACCGATGTCCTCGGCCCCGAGCTGGTGGACCGGTGGGGCGAGGGCCGGCTCATGCTGAACGGCTACGGCCCCACCGAGACCACCATGTGGGTCTCGGCGAGCGGCCCGCTCGTGGCCGGGGAGAAGCCGCCGATCGGCTCCCCGCTGTTCGGCACCCGCTTTTACGTCCTGGACGCCGGCCTGCGGCCCGTCGCCCCGGGAGTGGTCGGCGAGCTGTACATCGCCGGCGAGGGGCTGGCGCGCGGCTACCTGCGCCGCCCGGCGCTCACGGCCGAGCGGTTCGTGGCCGACCCGTTCGGGCCTGGGCGCATGTACCGTACGGGCGACGCGGTGCGGTGGCGGGCCGACGGGCAGCTCGAATTCGTCGGCCGGGTCGACGACCAGGTCAAGGTGCGCGGCTTCCGCGTCGAGCTCGGCGAGATCGAGGCCGTGCTCACCCGGCACCCCGGCATCGCGCAGGCCGCCGTCGTCGTGCGCGAGGACCGGCCCGGCGACCGGCGCATCGTCGCCTACGTGGTGGCCGGCGAGCCGCCGGAGGGCCTGCGGGAGTTCGTGGGCAAGGTCCTGCCCGCCCACATGGTCCCCTCGGCCTTCGTCCGGATGGACGCGCTGCCGCTGTCGCCCAACCGCAAGATCGACCGCCGGGCGCTGCCCGCCCCGGTGTACGAGGCCGGGACGGGCAGAGCGCCGCGCGACCCGCGCGAGCAGGTGGTGTGCGGGCTGTTCGCCGAGGTGCTCGGCGTCGCCGAGGTCGGCGTGGAGGACAACTTTTTCGAGCTCGGCGGGCACTCGCTGCTGGCCACGCAACTGGTCAGCCGCGTCCGCTCGGTCCTGGCCGTGGAGCTGCCGCTGCGCGAGCTGTTCGACAACCCCACCGTCGCCGCGCTGTGCGAGAGCCTGGACCGGGCCGCCGGCGCCCGGCCCCCCGTGCGGCCCATGCCGCGCCCCGAGCGCATCCCGCTGTCCTACGCCCAGCGGCGGCTGTGGTTCCTGCACCGCCTGGAGGGCCCGAGCCCGACCTACAACATCCCCCTGGCGATCCGCCTGTCCGGCGACCTCGACGCCGGCGCGCTCGGCGCCGCCATCGACGACCTCACCGGCCGGCACGAGGTGCTGCGCACCGTCTTCGCCGAGACCGACGGCGAGGTCCACCAGACGATCCTGCCCGCCGTCCACACCGAGGTCACGCTGGTCGACACCACCGAGCGGGACCTGCCCGACCTGCTGGCCCAGGACATCAGGTACCCGCTTGACCTCACGGGGCAGCCGCCGATGCGCGCCTGGCTGTACCGGACCGGCCCGGCCGAGCACGTGCTGATGCTGCTGGTCCACCACATCGCGGGCGACGGCATGTCGATGATGCCGCTGGCCGCCGACCTGGTCACCGCCTACACCGCCCGGCACGCCGGACAGGCCCCCGAGTGGACGCCGCTGCCGGTGCAGTACGCCGACTACGCGCTGTGGCAGCAGGAGACCGGCACCGAGGAGGCCGAGATCCGGTTCTGGCGCGACGCGCTCGCCGGGGCGCCGGAGGTGCTCGAACTGCCCACCGACCGGCCGCGGCCGGACGTCGCCGGCCACGCGGGCACCACCATCCCGGTCGCCATCCCCGCGAGCGCGCACCAGGGCGTCGCCGCGCTGGCCCGCGAGACCGGGACCACCGTGTTCATGGTCCTGCAGGCCGCCGTCGCCGCGCTGCTCAGCAGGCTCGGCGCCGGCACCGACATCCCCATCGGCACCGTCGTCGCCGGGCGGAGCGACGAGGCGCTCGGCGACCTGGTCGGGTTCTTCGTCAACTCGCTGGTGCTGCGCACCGACGTCTCCGGGGAGCCCACCTTCCGTGAGCTGCTCACCCGGGTCAGGCAGGCCGACCTGGCCGCCTACGCCCACGCCGAGGTGCCCTTCGAGCGGGTCGTGGAGGCGGTCAACCCCGAGCGGTCGATGGCCCACACGCCGCTGTTCCAGGTGATGCTCAGCCTGATCAGCGAGGGGCTCCCGCGTCTGGACCTGCCGGGCCTGTCCGCCGGGTTCGAGCCGCTGCGCGGCAGCGTCGCCAAGTACGACCTGGCGTTCGGCCTGCGCGAGCACCACGCGCAGGACGGCACCCCGGCCGGCATCGGCGGGTCGCTGGAGTACGCCACCGACCTGTTCGACGACGCCACCGCCGTCGCGCTCACCGAGCGGCTGGCCCGGCTCATCGACGCCGTGGCCGCCGACCCCGACCAGCGGATCGCGCAGGTGGACCTGCTGGCGGACCAGGAGCGCGAGCGCCTCGCGGCGGGCAACGCCACGGCCGCCCCGATCCCCGGCGAGACCTTCCAGGAGCTGTTCGAGGCCCAGGTGGCGCGCACGCCCGGCGCCCCCGCGCTGACCTACGGGCAGCTCACCCTGAGCTACGCCGAGCTGAACGAGCGGGCCAACCGGCTGGCGCACCTGCTGATGGAGCGCGGAGCCCCGCAGCAGTTCGTCGCGGTCGGCCTGCCGCCGAGCGTCGACGCCGTCGTCAGCCTGCTGGCGATCTTCAAGGCGGGCGCGGTCTACCTGCCCTTCGACCCCGAGCACCCGGCGGACCGCGTCAGCGCCGTCCTGAACAGCGCGCGGCCGACGCTGCTCATCGGCTCCTCGGCCTCCGCGGTCCCCATCCCGGGGGTCCAGGCGCCCTGGCTGCTGCTGGACCAGGACGACACCCGCGCCGCGCTGGCCCGTCAGCCGCACGGCGACCCGCCGGCCCGCCCCGAGCTGCGCGGCGACGGGCTGATGTACGTCATCTTCACCTCCGGCTCCACCGGCAGGCCCAAGGGCGCGATGGTGCACCAGCGCGGCATGGTCAACCACCTGTACGCCAAGATCGAGGAGCTGGGCATCGGCGCCGGGGACGCCGTCGTCCTCAACGCGCCGCTCACCTTCGACGTCTCGGTGTGGCAGATGCTGTCGGCGCTGCTGGCCGGCGGCCGCACCCACGTCGTGGACAAGGACGTCGCCCGCGACCCGCTGGAGCTGTTCGCCGAGGTCGAGCGCGCCGGGCTGACCATCGTGGAGGTCGTGCCGTCCTTCATGCGGGCCGGGCTCGACGCCTACGACTCGGGCATCCCGGCGGCGGCGATGCCGACGCTGCGGTGGTTCATCGTCAACGGCGAGGTGCTCTCGCCGGAGATCTGCAAGCGGTGGTACGCCCGCTTCCCGCGGGCCGCGCTGGTCAACGCCTACGGGCTGACCGAGTGCTCCGACGACAACACCCACGCCTTCATCACCGGCGACGTCGACGCCCAGGTGGAGCACGGGCGGCTGCCGGTCGGGCGTCCGCTGCGCAACAACGTGCTGCACATCCTGGACGACGGCCTGCGGCCCGTGCCGCCCGGCCTGCCCGGCGACCTGTACATCGCCGGGACCGGCGTCGGCCTGGGCTACCTCGGCGAGCCCTCGCGGACCGCCACGCGCTACCTGCCCGACCCCTACACCGCCGAGCCTGGCGCGCGCATGTACCGCACCGGCGACCGCGTGCGGCTGCGCGCCGACGGCCAGCTCGACTTCCTGACCCGGGTGGACCACCAGGTCAAGATCCGCGGCAACCGCATCGAGCTGGGCGAGGTGGAGGCCGCGCTGCGGGCCGCCCCCGGCGTCACCGACGCCGTCGTCATCGCCGACGAGCCGCAGGGCGGGCCCAAGCGCCTGCTCGGGTACGTCGTGACCCAGGACCCCGGCGCGTCCTCGGCCGCCCTGCGCGACCACCTGGCCGCGACCCTGCCCGACTACATGGTGCCCGCGGCGCTCGTCGTGCTCCCCGACCTGCCGCTCACCCCGAACGGGAAGATCGACCGCAAGGCGCTGCCCGACCCGTCCATCGCCGCCGGCGAGGCGCAGGGACGCGCGCCCCGCAACGCCCGCGAGGAGATCCTCTGCCGCCTGTTCGCCGAGGTGGTCGGGGTGCCGTCGGTGTCGCTGGACGACGGGTTCTTCCAGCTCGGCGGCGACAGCATCATGTCGCTCCAGCTCGTCTCCCGCGCCCGCAAGGCCGGCCTGACCATCAGCGCCCGCGACGTGTTCCAGAACCAGACCGTGGAAGCCCTCGCGGCCGTCGCCCGGGAGACGCCGGGCACGAGCGCCGGCGCGGCCCGCCACGCGGCGACCGGCGACCTGCCCGCCACCCCGATCATGCACTGGCTGCGCGAGCTGGGCGGGCCGAGCGACGGGTTCAACCAGGCGATGGCGCTCACCGTGCCGCCCGGCCTCGGCGAGCACCTGGAGGGCGCCGTCCAGGCCCTGCTGGACCACCACGACGTGCTGCGCATGCGGTCCTCGGCCGGCGGCGCGTCCCTGACCATCCCGCCGGTAGGCGCGGTCGCCGCCGCCGACCGCGTCCGCAGGGTCGACGTCGCGGGCCTGGCCGAGGACCGGGTCCGCGCGGTGGTCGCCGAGGAGGGCGAGATCGCCCGCTCGTCGCTGTCGCCCGCCGCGGGGGCCATGGTGAACGCCGTCTGGTTCGACGCCGGACCCGGCCGCCCCGGCCTGCTGCTGCTCGTGCTGCACCACCTGGCCGTGGACGGCGTCTCCTGGCGCATCCTGGTCCCCGACCTCCAGGCGGCGTGGGAGGCGCTGGCCGGTGGCGGCAGGCCCGTCCTCGACCCGGTGCCCACGTCCTTCCGCCACTGGGCGCACACGCTGGCCTCGCTGGCCCGCGACGCCAAGGCGGCCCCGTGGGACGCGCTGCCCGCCGCCGAGCCGCCGCTCGGCTCCCGCGAGCTCGACCCCCGCAAGGACGCCGCCGGGGCGGCGCGCGAGCTGACGCTGACGCTGCCCGCCGCCGACACCGAGCCGCTGCTGACCGCGGTGCCCGCCCTGTTCCACGCCTCGGTCAACGACGTGCTGCTCACCGGCCTCGCCATCGCCGCCGGCCAGTGGCGCGGCCGGGAGGAGCTGCTGGTGGACGTCGAGGCGCACGGCCGCGAGGAACTGGCCGAGGGCCTGGACCTGTCCAGGACCGTCGGCTGGTTCACCAGCATGTACCCGGTGCACCTGCGGACCGGCCCGATCGACCGGCGGGCCGTCCTGGCCGGCGGCCCGGAGGTCGGCGACGCCCTCAGGCGGGTCAAGGAGACGCTGCGCGCCATCCCCGACAACGGCGTGGGCTTCGGGCTGTGGCGCTACCTCGGCGGCGAGCCCAGGGTGACCCCGGTCCCGCAGATCGCCTTCAACTACCTCGGCCGCTTCGGCGGCGGAGGCGGCGCCGGCGGGGACGGCGGCGGCGCGTACTGGACGCCCGCGAGCGGCATGCCGACCCCCGTCGCCCGTGACCCGGAGATGCCCTCGGCGCACGCGATCGAGCTGGTCGCCACCGCCGTGGACCGCCCCGGGGGCACCGAGCTGTCGGTCACCTGGTGCTGGCCCGGCGAGCTGTTCACCGAGCGGGAGATCGGCGCCCTCGCCGAGGAGTGGTTCACCGCGCTGCGCGGCCTCGCCGCCCACGCCGACCGTCCGGACGCCGGAGGCTACACCCCCTCCGACCTGTCCCTGACCCTGACCCAGGACGAGATCGACAGCCTCGAAGAGGAGCTGATGGGGCAGTGAAGCGCGCAGCGTTCGAAGACGTCCTGCCTCTGGCGCCGATGCAGGAAGGGCTGCTGTTCCACGCCCTGGCCGAAGAGGACGGCGTCGACACCTACACCGTCCGGATGGTGCTGGAGATCGAGGGCCGCCTGGACCCCGGCGTCCTGCGCACGGCCGCCCGCGCGCTGCTGCGCCGCCACCCGAACCTGCGGGTGAGCTTCCGGCAGCGCAAGACCGGGCAGCCGATGCAGGTCGTGCACCGCGACGTGGAGCCGCCCTGGGAGCAGGCCGACCTGAGCGGCCTGCCTCCCGAGGAGCAGCAGGCCGAGCTGGCCCGCCTGTTCGAGGCCGAGCAGGACCGCAGGTTCGACCTGGCGACCCCGCCCGCGCTCCGCTTCACCCTGGTGCGGCTGGACGACGAGCACCACCGGCTGATGGTGACCAACCACCACATCCTGTTCGACGGCTGGTCGCTGCCGATCCTGCTGCGCGAGCTGCTGGCCCTCTACCACTCCCGGGGCGACGCCTCGGCGCTGCCCCGGGTCACCCCCTTCCGCGACTACCTGACCTGGCTGGCCGGCCAGGACGAGGCGGAGGCCGAGCGGGAGTGGCGGGCCGCGCTCGACGGGCTCACCGAGCCCACCCGGCTGTTCCCCGGCGCCGCCGAGCAGGTCCCCGAGCTGCCCGGACGGCTCATCCTGGACCTGCCCCGCGAGGTGGCGACGGACTTCACCGCCGCCGTGCGCGGCAGGGACGTCACCCCCAACACCCTGGTCCAGGGCCTGTGGGGCCTGCTGCTCGGGCGTCTCACCGGCCGCGACGACGTGGTGTTCGGCGCGGTCGTCTCCGGACGGCCGCCCGAGGTGCCCGGCATCGAGACCATGGTCGGGATGTTCATGAACACCGTCCCGGTCCGGGTACGCCTGGACCAGGCCGAGTCGTTCACGGCCCTGCTCACCCGGCTGCAGGGCGAGCAGGCCGGGCTGCTGGCCCACCAGTCGGTGCGGCTCGGCCGCATCCACCGGATGACCGGGCTCGGCGAGCTGTTCGACACCGTGACCACCGTGGAGAACTACCCCGGCGGCTCGCCCGGCCGCGACGACGCCGAGATCCGCCTGGTCGGGGTCGGCGGGCGCGACTCCGCCCACTACCCGCTGCGCCTGATCGCCGGCATGGCCGGCGACCGGCTGCAGATGGAGCTGGAGTACCGCACCGACCTGGTGACCGACGACGAGGCGCGCGCCCTGGGCGACTGGCTGGTCCAGACGCTCACCGCGCTCGCCACCGCCCCCGACGCGCCGCTGCGGGAGGCCGGGCTGCCCACGCCCCCGGCCCTGGCCGCGGCGGCCACCGCCGGGTCCGCGAGCTCCGCCCTTGACGCGGCGGCCACCGTCGGGTCCCTGAGCTCGTCTCTCACCGCGGCGGCCACCGCCGGCGAGGCCGGTCAGGCCCGGACGCGCCGCCACCGCGGCGGCCCCCGGGAGGAGATCCTGCGCGGGCTGTTCGCCGAGATCCTCGGCGTGCCAGAAGTGGGCCCCGGCGACGACTTCTTCGCCCTCGGCGGCCAGTCGCTGACGGCCGTGCGCCTGCTCAGCAGGGTGCGCGCGGTGTTCGGCGCCGCCCTCCCCGTCCGGGCGATCTTCGAGTCGCCGACCGTGGCCGAGCTGTCCCGCCGGATCGAGACCGCCGAGCGGGCCGGGCCCCCGCCGGCGCCCATGCCGCGCCCGGAACGCATCCCGCTGTCCTACGCCCAGCAGCGCCTGTGGTTCATGTCCCGCCTGGAGGGGCCGAGCGCCACCTACAACATCCCCGGCGCGCTGCGGCTGCGCGGCCCGCTGGACATCGCGGCGCTGCGGCTCGCCCTGGACGACGTCACGGCGCGGCACGAGTCGCTCCGCACCGTCTTCCCCGACCACGAGGGCGAGGCCGAGCAGCGGGTGCTGCCGCCCGAGCTCGCCCGCGTGCCACTGGACCAGGTGGACCTCGCCCCCGGAGAGCTCGACGAAGCGCTGCGGGCCGCGTGCGCGCACGCCATCGACCTGTCCCGCGAGCTGCCGCTGAAGGCGACGCTGTTCCGGCTCGCCCCTGACGACCACTGCCTGCTCATCCTGCTGCACCACATCGCCGGCGACGGCTGGTCGATGGGCCCGCTGGCCAGGGACCTCTCCACCGCGTACGCGGCCCGGGTCCAGGGACGGCCGCCCGGCTGGGCGCCGCTGCCCGTGCAGTACGCCGACTACACCCTGTGGCAGCGGGACGCCGACCTCCCGCTGGGCCACTGGCTGGAGGCGCTGAAGGACCTGCCCGAGCGGCTGGAGCTGCCCACCGACCGCCCGAGACCGGCCAAGGCCACCTACCGCGGCGGCCAGGTGCCGATCGACTGGGACCCCGCCCTGCGCGACGGCGTCGCCGCGCTGGCCAGGCAGAGCGGCACCACCGTGTTCATGGTGCTGCAGGCCGCGCTCGCCGCGCTGCTCACCCGGCTCGGCGCCGGCACCGACATCCCGATCGGCACGCCGGAGGCCGGACGCGCGGACGAGGCGCTGGACGACCTCGTCGGGTTCTTCGTCAACACCCTGGTCCTGCGCACCGACACCTCGGGCGACCCGGCGTTCCGCGACCTGCTCGACCGGGTGCGCGAGACCGACCTGTCGGCCTACGCCCACGCCGGGGTGCCGTTCGAGCGGCTGGTCGAGGCGGTCAACCCGGCCCGCTCGCTCGGCCACCACCCGCTGTTCCAGGTGATGCTCGCCATGCAGGACGACGCCGGGGACGGCGGCGACACCCCCGCGCTGGCCGGGCTCGCCGTCGGCGGCCAGGAGATCCGCACCGACGTCGCCAAGTTCGACCTGGCGTTCAGCCTCAACGCCGACCTGCGCGGCGTGCTGGAGTACGCAGCCGACCTGTTCGACCCCGAGAGCGCCCGGCTGCTCGCCGACCGGCTCGGGTGCCTGCTCCGCTCGGCCGTGGCCGACCCGGCCGCGCCGGTCAGCGCGCTCGACGTGCTGCCGCCGGACGAGGCCGCCCGGCTGGCGCGCTGGGGCGACGGCGGCCCCTGGGAGCCCGTGGCGAGCTTCCCCGAGCTGTTCGAGGAGCAGGCGCGCCGCACCCCCGGCGCCCCCGCCGTCGCCTTCGGCGCCGACCGGTTGACCTACGCCGAGCTGAACGCCGCCGCCAACCGCCTTGCCCACCTGCTGATCGCGCGCGGCGCCGGCCCCGAGGACGTCGTGGCGCTGAAGCTGCCCCCCTCGACCGGCCTGGTCGTCGCGGTGCTGGCGGTGCTGAAGGCCGGCGCGGCCTACCTCCCGGTGGACCCGGCCTACCCGGCCGAGCGGATCGCCGCGATGCTCGACGACGCCGCCCCCGCCCTGGTGCTGTCCGGGCCGCTCCCCGACGCCGCCGCCTTCCCCGGCCACGACCCCCGCGACGCCGACCGGGCGGCCCCGCTGCTGCCCTCGTCCCCGGCGTACGTCATCTCCACCTCCGGGTCGACCGGGCGTCCCAAGGGCGTGGTGGTCACCCACCGCGGCTTCGCCGCCCTGCGCGAGAACCAGGCCCGCGCCTACCCGGCGGGCCCCGGCGACCGGGTCCTGCAGTACGTCTCGCCCAGCTTCGACGTCTCGGTGGCCGAACTGTGCTGCGCCCTGCTCACCGGCGCCTGCCTGACCGGGCCCGGCGGCGGGCTGACCGGCGAGGAACTGGCCGCCCTGATGCGGCGGGAAGGGGTCACCCACGCGTTCATCCCGCCGGCGGTCCTCGAAGGGCTGCCCCGGGACATCCCGTCCCTGCGCACCCTGGTCACCGGCGGCGAGACGCTGTCCGCCGAGGCGCGCGACTCCTGGTCGCGGGGACGCCGCCTGATCAACGAGTACGGCCCGTCCGAGGTCACCGTCGCCGCGACCGTCAGCGCGCCCCTCGCGGGACCCGCCCACCCGCCGATCGGCCGCCCGGTCCCCGGCGCCGGGGTGCACGTCCTGGACGCCGGGCTGCGGAGGGTGGCGCCCGGCGTGGTGGGCGAGCTGTACGTGTCCGGTGTGGGGCTGGCGCGCGGCTACCTGCGCCGTCCCGGGCTGACCGCCGAACGCTTCGTCGCCGACCCGTTCCGGGGCGGGCGCATGTACCGCACCGGTGACGCGGTGCGGTGGCGGGCCGACGGGCAGCTCGAGTTCGTCGGCCGGGTCGACGACCAGGTCAAGGTGCGCGGCTTCCGCGTCGAGCCCGGCGAGATCGAGGCCGCGCTGACCCGCCATCCCGCCGTGGAGCGGGCCGCGGTCGTGGTGCGGGAGGACCGGCCGGGAGACCGGCGGGTCGTCGCCTACGTCGTGGCCGGCGAGCTCCCCGCGGGGCTGCGCGACCACGTGGCCGAGACCCTGCCCGCGCACATGGTTCCCGCGGCGTTCGTCCGGATGGACGCGCTGCCGCTGTCGCCCAACGGCAAGATCGACCGCCGGGCGCTGCCCGCCCCGGTGTACGAGTCAGGGACGGGACGAGCCCCGCTCGGCCCGCGCGAGCAGGTGGTGTGCGGGCTGTTCGCCGAGGTGCTCGGCGTCGCCGAGGTCGGCGTGGAGGACAACTTCTTCGAGCTCGGCGGGCACTCGCTGCTGGCCACGCAGCTCGTCGGCCGCGTCCGCGCGGTCCTGGGCGCCGAGCTGCGGGTCGCCGACGTCTTCGAGGCGCCGACCCCGGCCCGGCTGGCCGCGCGCTCCGGCGGCGGGGCCGGCGGCGCGTTCGACGTCGTCCTGCCGCTGCGAGAGAGCGGCGACCGCTATCCGCTGTTCTGCGTGCACCCGCTGGCCGGCCTGGGCTGGCGGTACTCCGCGCTGCTGCGCCACCTCGACCCGGCGCACCCGGTGTACGCGCTCCAGGCCCGCGGCCTCGAAGGGCGCGACGAGCTGCCCGCCGACCTCGCCGAGCTGACCGCCGACTACGTCGCCCAGGTGCGCAAGGTCCAGCCCGCCGGCCCGTACCACCTGCTCGGCTGGTCGCTCGGCGGCAACTTCGCCCACGCCGTGGCCGCCCGGCTGCGCGAGGAGGGCGAGGAGGTCGGCCTGCTGGCCGTCCTCGACGCCTACCCCTCCCCGCCGGAGGAGAAGGACTACGCAGACCGCGCCGTCCTGCTCGCCGACATGTGCGAGCACTACGGCGAGGCGTACGGCGCCGAGCCGGTGGACACCCGGGCGATGAGTCTTGAGGAGATGCGCCGGCACGTCGTCACGCTGCTGGGCGGCAGCACCAGCGAGCTCGGCCACCTTTCCGAGGACCAGCGGGGCCACGCCCTGGAGGTCATGGTGAACAGCATCCGCATCACCAGCGGCCCGCCGCCCGCCCTGGAGGGCGACATGCTCCTGGTGACCTCCGCCCGGCCGTCCTCGCCGCCGGAGTCCTGGCGCCCGTACACCGCCGGCGCCATCGAGGTCCGCCCGGTCGACGCCGAGCACCACCGCATGCTCGACCCCGGGCCCGCCGCCCACATCGCCGCCCTCATCGCCGCCCGCATCACGCTCAGGCACCACGCGGCGGTGTGACGCCGCACGCCCTCCGGCCGGGCAAACCACCTCCGCCCCCCGGCCGGTGGGTGTGCGGTCGCTCGCAGAGCATGGCCCTCGCTGCGCTCGGACGGTGCTTTTTGGGGCTCCCGCCCCAAACCCCAAGGCAGGGGCTCGGCCCCACACCCCCGACCCGGCTGACAGCGACCATCAGGCTGATCCGAGTAGCGCAGAGACCATGGGTGAACGGCCACGATCTCCTCGAGACCACGCCTGACCTCGCTGTCGGAGTTTCCGGTCGACGCCCGTCTGGCCCGACGAAAGCGACGACGGCGATGGCCACGGGGATTTCACCCCGTGGCCATCGCCGTTCGCCCCCGTTTCCCCCGGCGTGGTGCTAAGAAGCCCTCAGCACCACCGTCCCCCCAACGTGAGGATCCGAGGATGACCCCTTCCAGGGCCCTGCCGTCCGTGGTCGCCGTGGCCGCGTCCGTACTGCTGATCAGCGGGAACGCGCGGGCCGAAGCGGAGGCGCCGTTACCGTCGGCGATCTTCCGCGCCACGCACAACAGCTATTCCGGCAACGTGGACGGCGCCAAGAAGTCCATCGCCTATCAGCTCGACCACGGCGTCCGCTTCATCGAGCTCGACGTCCACGACAACGGGTACGCGACCGCCCACGACTACGCCATCGGCCACGACTCGCCCGGCGACCTGGTCGACCACGCGGGCAACCCGGCCTCGAACCTGCTGCGCGACTGGCTGACCGTGATCGACACGTGGTCCCAGCAGCATCCCACCGCCGCCCCGATCGTCGTCATGCTCGACCTCAAGGACGACCTGACCGACAACCCCTCCTTCGCCGCCGGCAACCTGACCGCGCTCAACCAGGAGCTCGTCTCGGTGTTCGGGCCCCGGCTGTCGGCCGCGGAGGAGTACCCGGCGAGCCCGCCGTCGGTGGACGCGCTGCGCGGCCGGGTGCTGGCGCTGCTCTCGGGCGACGGCAAGACCCGCGCGGAGTACAGACGCGACCTCGGTGCCAACCCCGCGGTCGCGCTGAACGCGAACGGCCAGGTCGTCGAGGTGCACGACTCCGGTGCGGGCGTGCTGTGGTACTGGACCGGCCGCTACGACAACGGCCGGGTGAGCTGGCTGCGCCACGGCAGGTACGACACCGGCCAGACGCCCGCCGTCGCGCTGAACGACAACGGCGACCTGGTCGAGGTCCACCAGTCCCAGAGCGCGACCACGCTGTGGTACCGCGTCGGGCGGCTCGACGCCGACGGCGAGATCACCTGGTCGGCGAGCCACCAGTACGACAACGGCGTCCTGCCGACGGTCGCGTTCACCAGCCCGGCCGGCACGCAACTGCGCGAGATCCACCGCAGCCAGAACAACAGCCAGAACTGGACGTGGAACGGCGCGCTGAACACCGCCGCCTCCACTGTCGCGTGGAGCGGCAACGCCAAGACCTCCGACGCGCGCTTCGACAAGACCACCTCGGCCCGTGGCACGGCGAGGGTCCACGTGTGGACCGGGGCGGACGGCCCCACGCCGGCGGGGACCCTGCGCGTGGACACCGACCGGTTCACCGGCGACCGCGTCCGCTACCGGCAGACGGCCTTCGACGAGTACCAGAAGGGCGATGCCGCGGAGCTGCAGCAGGGCGCCCTGTTCTATGCCGCACCGGCCACCGAGTCCGCCTTCATCACCTCCGCGCGGCAGGCGGGCCGGCTCGTGCGCGGGTGGGACTTCGACTCGGCGGCCATGGCGACGACCCCCCTCGCCGGCTATCCCGCGACCAACCACCCCTACGACGCCTGGTACGACGACCTCCTCACCCGGTCCGGCGCCGTCCAGTGAGGCCCCTGGCCGCTCAGACCAGGGCCAGGGCATCGAACAGTTCGTCGGTGGAGAAGTCGCCGATCTCGGATGGCGCCCGAGGTCGACCCTCAGCGAGGGGAAGCGGGGCGGCAGCCGAGCGATCCTTGGTGTGGATCTCGCCTTGACGTCAGGGCTGGGCGGGGGTGATGTCGGTGTGGGGGAAATCGTCGCCTTTGAACAGGAGCGGCTGGTCGAGGTCCTTGGCCAGGGCGTAGGCGAAGCAGTCGCCCATGTTGAGCCGGGCCTTGGAGTTGTTGCCCTTGCCGTAGGTCTCGTAGGCGCCGCGGGCGATCTTCGCCTGCGTGGGTGTGACGGGCTCGATCAGAAGGGTCATCGCGTCGATGAGCGCGTCGAAGGACCGGCGCATGGCCTCGCCTCGGTTGTCGGCCACGATGGCCGCTTCGACGTAGTTGACGGCCGAGATGCGGCAGACGGTGCCGGCGATGGCGTGGGCGAACCTGCCGGCTTCCGGTTCGTCGTTGATGATGGCGATGATGGCGCCGAGTCGACGATCATGCGGGGAGGCCGGTGCCGGGGTCGTAGAGAGTGTCAGTGGAGAGCTTGTCCTGGCCGAGGTGGGTTCGCATGCCGGCGGCGATCGTCAGGATGCGCTCGGCCCTGCCGGTGGCCTCGTCGCGGCGTTCCAGGGCTTCCAGGCGGCGTTCGAGCACCTGAGCGGCATGCTGGGTCTCCTCGGCCAGTCGGATGACTCGGCGGGCGAGGTCATGGATCGGTTCGTGCTCGAGGTCCACGTCCACGGTCGCTCATCTCCTTGCACCCTCATCTCCTGACCGTGGCTCCAGCGTAGCTTGTGGTGGGTCGCCGTATCCGCCGATGGACGTGCTCCGCGCCTCACGTCGCTGATCTGCTCCGGGAATGACCCTGCGCCGGCAGGTCGCCGCGTTCTGCTGCCTGGGACCTGCGAGGACCACGCCTGGAGAGTGTCGGCGCTGGAGCGGCCGCCGGGCTCAGGCGAGGGCCAGGGCGTCGAAGAGGTCGTCGGTGTAGAAGTCGTCGATCTCGCAGGCGCCGGACAGGGTGGAGAAGTAGTGGTCCACCAGGTCCTGACGGCCGGCGATGGCGCGCAGCATGGTGACCCGTTCCGGCTGGATCTGCAGTTCGGCGGCCCTCAGCGTGCCGTGGTAGACGCCCGTGAAGTGCTCGTCGCGGTCCTCGCCGAACCGCGCCAGCGCGGCGTCCAGCCTGGCCGGGTCGCCGAGGTCGGCGCCGATCCGGTCCACCAGCATCTGCACCTGGAGGAAGGCGTCGGTGATGCCGCTGTTGCCGATCGAGTCCTTGTGGTAGCCCGCGTCCCCCAGCAACACCCACCCGGGGCCGGCCGCCTGGCGGAAGAAGTTGCGCTGGTCGCCGGTCCCGTACAGCCGCTCCGCCCGGGTGGCCGAGCGCATCCGCTCGTGCACCTCGGGCGCGGTCGTGCGGACGCTGTCCAGGTAGGCCGTCATGGCGTCCCCGCGGATGCGCTCGAACTCCGCCTGCGGGAAGTACGCCCCGACCAGCGTGCGCCCGTCGTTGGTGGGCACCGTGCCGACCAGGCGGCGGGGCCGCTGGTACACCTCGAACGTGGCCGGCAGGTCCTCGAAGTAGCTGAAGTACACACACGACCTCGGGGCGTCCTCCACCATCGTGCGCGCGCCGGTCAGCGCCGCGACCGTGGAGCGCATGCCGTCGGCGCCGATGACCAGCCTCGCCCGCTCCTCGAACCGGCCCTGCGCCGTCTTGACCCGCACGCCGGCGACGCGGTCGCCGTCGGACAGCAGCCCCTCCACCTGGCATCCCTGCCGGAACTCCACCCCGGCGGCGATGGCGGCGTCGGCCAGGACGGGGTCCAGGCGGTGACGGCGCGGCGCGTAGGCCGTGCGGTAGCCGTCCACCCCCCACGAGCAGCCTTCCAGCCGCACGTCCTCCACCTGGTACACGATGCCGTCGATGGGCGGGCAGCCGGTCGCCACCACGGCGTCCAGCACGCCCCACTGGCCGAGCTTCGCCACGCCCGGCTGGTGCAGGTAGTGCGTGGACAGCTTGTCGCGGGGGAAGCGGGCCTTGTCCAGCAGCAGCACCCGGTACCCGGCCCGCGCCAGCAGCATGGCGGCCGGCGACCCCGCGCAGCGGGCGCCGACCACGATCACGTCGTACATGCCCCGCCCCTCTAGTTCGGCCGGGCGATGACGGGCAGGTTCTTCGGCCCCCACATGCCCCGCTCGTGGTAACCGATCTCCACGCTCCGGTCCACCTCCAGCGAGGGGAAGCGGCGCAGCAGCGCCTCCAGCGCGATTTTGGCCTCCAGGCGGGCCAGCGGCGCGCCGATGCAGAAGTGGATGCCGTGGCTGAAGGCCAGGTGCGGGTTCGGGTCGCGGCGGATGTCGAAGCGCCCCGGGTCGGCGATGCGGCGCTCGTCGTGGTTGGCCGACATCAGCCAGGGCGTGACCACGCGGTTCTCCGGGATGGTCACCCCGCCGAGCTCCACCTCCGCGGCGGTGATCCTGCTGGCGGTGGTGAAGGGCGCGCGGTAGCGCAGCACCTCCTCGATCGCCGGGGGGATCAGCGCGGCGTCGCGGCGGACCGCGGCCATCGCCTCCGGGTGGGCGTCCAGGCACAGCACGGAGCTGCCCAGCAGCAGCGTCGTGGTGACGCTGCCCGCCATGAACACGATGTCGGCGAACTTGACGACCTCGTCCTCCGAGAGCCGCTCGCCGTCCACCTCGGCCGTGCACAGCGCGCTGATCAGGTCGTCCCTGGGGTGCAGGCGCCGGTCGCGGCAGTGCTGGAGCAGGTAGTCGGCCATGTCCTTGGTGACCTGTTCGAGCAGGTCGGCGTACTCGGGCGACTCGGAGGTGATGCCCTCGCGGGCGGTCATGCTCTGCGCGTTCAGCATGCGGTTGATCCACGTGCGGAACAGGTGCCGGTCGGAGGCCGGCACGCCGAGCAGCTCGGAGATCACGATCACCGGGAGCGGGAAGGTCAGCGCGTCGACCAGGTCGAACTCCTGCGCCGTCACCTCCTCCAGCAGCTCATCGGCCAGGGAGGCGATGCGGGGCGCGAGCGCGCCGACCGTCCGGGGGGTGAACGCCTTGCTGACCAGGCGGCGCAGCTTGGTGTGCCCGGGCGGGTCCATCGAGTTGATGTTCCCCTGGCTGATCTCGGCCAGCTCGGGGTTGATGCGGCTGATGTCGTTGGAGAAGGCGGCGTGGTCGGTCAGCACGCGCTCCACGTCCACGTAGCGGAAGACGTGGTAGGCGCCGTCGCCCTCGCGCCACACGGGATGGTGGTCCCGCATGCGCGCCATCCAGTCGAACAGCTCGGTCCCGCCGTCCGCGAGCGGAACGGCGTCGATCATGACCTCGGTCATTTGGCGGACTCCATTCTGTCGTCCCCGCCGAATATGCCCGACCCGCTTATCACCTGGATATCGGGAATCCGTTTGATATCGGGCTGATAACCGGTGGCCATAGTTTGTGCCAATGGATGTTCTCGGTGTGCTCGGTGGGATGGGTCCGCTCGCCTCGGCCGAGTTTCTGAAGACGCTCTACCACGCCAATCTCCGCTCCCGCGAACAGGACATGCCCCGGGTGCTCGTGGACTCCGACCCCGGCTTTCCCGACCGCACCGAGGCCGTGGACGGCCCGGGCGCGCAGGAGATCGCCCGCCGCCTCGACGACCGGCTCGGCGACCTGCTCGCGCGCGGCGCCGACCGGCTCGTCATGGCCTGCTTCACCGCCCACCACTTCCTCCCGCTGGTCGACCCGCTGCTCCGGGCGCGGCTGACCTCCCTGGTGGACCTGACGATCGACGAGCTGGACCGCGCCGAGGGCAGGTTCCTGCTGCTGTGCACCGAGGGGACGCGGCGGGCGCGCATCTTCCAGAGCGCGCCGCTGTGGGACCGCGTCGCCGGCCGGGTGGCCCTGCTCGGAGAGCGGGACCAGGAGCTGGTGCACCGCATGGTGTACCGGATGAAGCGCAACGGCGCGCTGCCCGACGTCGCGCCGGCCGTCGACCGCCTGCGCGCCCGCTACGGCTGCACGGGCGTCGTCATCGGCTGCACGGAGTTCCACCTGGTGTCAGGCGGGCTCGCGGCTCTGCTCGGCGAGGCGAACGTGGTCGACGCGCTGCGCGCGTTCGCCCGCACCATCCAGGCCCCCTATCGGAAGGACCTCCAGCATGCCGGATGAGAAGCTCGGCCTCCCCCCGTTCGGCGTGCTGCCCGGAGCCGCCGTGCGCCGCGTGCTGGCCGGCCGGGAGAAGCAGGTGGTCGAACTGGTCGAGGAGGCCTACCGCCTCCACGGCGAGGGCCGCACCGTCAACCCGCCGTCGTACTTCCTGCGCTTCCCCGACCGGCCCACCGGGCGGATCATCGCGCTGCCCGCGTCCGTGGGCGGGCAGGACGCCGTCGACGGGCTCAAGTGGATCTCCAGCTTCCCCGCGAACGTGGCACGCGGCATCCCGCGCGCGTCCGGCGTGCTCATCCTCAACGACCCCGAGACCGGCTACCCGTACGCCTGCCTGGAGGCCTCCCTCATCAGCGCCGCGCGCACCGCCGCCTCGGCCGTCCTGGCGGCCGATCGTCTCACGCGCGAAGGGCGGCGGCCGGTGCGCGCCGGGTTCTTCGGCACCGGGCTGATCGCCCGCACCATCCACTCCTACTTCGCCGCCACCGGCTGGAGCTTCGACAGTGTCGGCGTGCACGACCTGGTGCCCGAGCGCGCCGCCGGGTTCGCGGCCGACCTGGCCGCCGCAGGCCAGGACGCCGTGGTGCACGACCGTCCCGAGGACCTGCTCCGCGCCTGCGACCTGGTGGTGTTCGCCACCGTCGCCGGCACGCCGCACGTGACCGACCCCGCCCTGCTGGCCCACAACCCGCTCGTCCTGCACGTGTCGCTCCGCGACCTCGCGCCCGAGATCGTCAAGGACGCCGCCAACGTCGTGGACGACGTCGACCACTGCCTGCGCGCCGGCACCTCCCTGGACCTGGCCCAGCAGCTGACCGGCGGGCGGGACTTCGTGGACGGGACCCTCTACGACGTCATGACCGGCGCGGTGACGGTCCGCCGCGACCGGCCGCTGATCTTCTCGCCGTTCGGGCTGGGCGTGCTCGACCTCGCCGTCGGACGGTTCGTCCACCAGGCCGCCGGCCACTCCGGCGACCTGTCCGTCGTGCCCGACTTCTTTGTGTGAAACCGGCCTTGTGTGAAACCGGCTCTGTGCCAAATCGGGCGAATATTGCCCGCATAAACCGGCTCAATACGCTTCACGAGTCGCTCCGCCGCTGTTCTTAGGAGAGTCAGTTGACAGTTCTGGCAACGGCCGAAAGCGCCACCGGGGGTCTCCGGCTGAGCGCCACGGACGCCGACGAATTGGTGACCATCGCCCGGACGGTGATCCGTCAGGTCCCGGGCGGCCGCATCGACGACGCGGAGATGATCGCCGCCTGCCGCCGGGCGTCCATGCTGATGCCCGCCTCCCTCCGCGGGATGCTGCGCGGCTTCCTGCGCGAGTCCGGGGAGCGCGGCGCCGCGCTCATCCACAACCTGCCCATCGACGAGGCGTCGCTGCCCTGCACGCCCGGGACCGGCACCTCGGTGCAGCGGTTCGGCACCGTTCCCGCCCTGCTCCTCATGCTGATCGCCGCCGAGCTGGGCGAGCCCGTGGCCTTCCGCGCCGAGAAGTCCGGCGCCCTGGTACAGGACGTCGTGCCGGTGCGCGGCAAGGAGGAGTTCCAGGGCAACGCCGGTTCGGTGCTGCTCAGCTTCCACAACGAGAACGCCTTCCACCCCTACCGGCCGGACTTCGTCATGCTCCTGTGCCTGCGCGCCGACCGCGACCGGGTCGCCGGCCTGCGCACGGCGAGCATCCGGGAGATCACGCCGCTGCTCAGCCCGGCGGCCAGGACCGCGCTGAGCAGCCCCGACTTCGTGACGGCCGCGCCGCCCTCGTTCGGCACCGGCCAGAGCACCGCCCCCCACGCGGTGCTGTCGGGCGCGCCGGAGGACCCCGACATCCGCGTCGACTTCGCCGCGACCAAGGCCCTCAGCCCCGAGGCCGAGCGGGCGCTGGCCGAGCTGGGGGAGCTGTGCGAGCGGGTCGCCCACACCGTCGTCCTCAACCCCGGCGACCTGGCGATCGTCGACAACCGGGTCACCATGCACGGGCGAACCGCGTTCCGCCCCCGCTACGACGGCGCCGACCGCTGGCTCCAGCGCACCTTCGTCCTGCGCGACTTCCGCCGCTCCCGCGTCGACCGCCCGGACGACGGCCACGTGATCGCCTGACCCTCCTGCTCCGCACGGCCCGTCTCCCCGGAGACGGGCCGTTTCCGTGCGAGGAGGGCTTCGGTGGTTACAGAAAGAAGGGGAAGGGAGACGGTGGGTGAAGATGGCGGTGCCGCCGGGAAATGTCCACGAAATTTCTTGGCCGGAGATTCGGGCCTTCGGCGGGTCGAGCGAGGACGGGTTCCGCGCTGCCCGGAATCGCGGGCCGACCTGCCCGGGAGCGGGTGCCGCGCGGCGGGGGACGGCGGGCGCCGGGGCGCCGGCGGGCCCGTCCGGCAAGGGGGATCGGCCGATTTCCGCGTCCCACAATCGAGCCGGGAGGGCGTGAGGGCCGTTCTAGAGGGGGTAAGGCAGAACGGCCCTGTCATCTCGCCGGCGTTCGCGGCGGGGTGACCAGACAAGCCAATGGAGGATCACGGTGACGCCCACCAACCCTGACAACCCGCACAAGATCGGATCAGGCGGGCCACGCTGGCGCCTCTCAGGACCGTCCGTCCTCGCCGCCGCCGTCATGCTCGTGACGTCGGGAGGCATCGGGATGGCCGCTGCTTCGGCCTCGTCCCCCACGCCGCCTCCCTCCGAGACCCCCGCCCCCACCCCCACGCTCACCGACACCCCGACCGCGCCGCCCACGGACGGCACCCCGCCGCCGGTCGAGACCCCTGTCTCGGTGCCGCACGTGGCCCCCTGGGCGTTCCTCGGGACGATGCACGGCGAGTTCGTCGTCCCGTCGAAGGACCGCTGCGCCACCGTCACCCTGCTCACCCAGACCGGCCAGGCGACCGCCGTGTCCGACGACGCGATCACCGTGCGCAGCCAGGACGGCTACGAGAAGGCGTACTCGATCATCGAGGCCACCCGCGTCGTCTCCGGCCGCCACGGCGACAGCGTGATCAAGCAGGGCGACTGGGTCGCGCTGACCGCCGTGCCGCAGGGGGGCGACACGACCCCCGTCCCGCCGACCCCGACCCCTTCCCCCTCGGTGACCCCCACCCCGGAGGGCTCGGTCACGCCGGCCCCCGAGGACTCGGCCACGCCCACCCCGGAGGGTTCCCTCACCCCCACGCCCGAGGCTTCGGTCACGCCCGCCCCCGGGGAGTCGGTGACCCCCACGCCCGAGGGCTCCGTGACCGCCACGGCCGAAGGCACCGTGACGCCCGCGCCCGGGCAGAGCGACGCGGTCGCGCCTCAGGGGGAGACCGCGACCGCCGCCCCCGAGTTGAGCGCCACGGCCGGGTACATCGTGGACCTGTCGCGGCCGAACAAGCGGTACTGGCCCGGCAAGGGCTGGAAGCCCAGCACCCACTGGTGGCCGGGTCAGGCCAAGTGGCGCGCTCCCGCGTCCTGCCCCACGCCGACCCCCACGCCCACGCCGACCGAGCCCACCCTGCCCTCCGAGACCCCCACGGCTCCTTCCGAGAGCCCCACCGCTCCTTCCGAGACTCCTACGGCTCCTTCCGAGACCCCCACGGCCGACCCGACGGTGACCCAGACGGTGACCGTGACCCCGACCCCCTGAGCCGCACTCACTGACGGGCATCCGCGGCCGCGGCACGGACTCCGTGCCGCGGCCTCACCGTGAGCGGCCGGTCGAGCCCATGCGCCCGGCGGCCCCCGTCGAACGAAGGAACCGCTCGCGCCTGTGCCGCCGGCGAACCGGAGTGGACCACCACCCCGTCGAGCCGATGCCAGGAGGTGGGTCGCGCGACGGGGCTCGTGGACCGTCAGTCGCAGCAGCAGTCGTCCTCGTCGGCGGTGGTGTTCTGGCTCGCGGTGGCACCGTCTGCGGGGTCGTCGGTCGTCGTGACGTCGGTGACGGCGGACTTGGCCTTCTTGCCCTTCTGGGACGGGCCGGGGTTGATGATGATGACCTTCAGGTGGATGTTGCACACCTTGGCGTGCTTGCACAGCGCGTTCTGGATGCCGGTCGTCCCGCTCACGGTCTCGGCGGTGGTGTGCTGCATGCCCTTGTTGACGGTCGTGCTGCCTATCTCGGTGATGCTCTGGTTCCGCGTGCCGTTCCCGGACTTCACCACCTTGGGCGCGGTGCCGTCACCGTCGTCGCCGCCGCGCGGGTGACCGCCCCCGGTCGCGCGGGCGAGCCCTCCGCCGCCGGCACGGGCGTGCCCGTGGGCCCGTGCGCGGCCCCGCTCCCGCGTGGCCGACCGTGCGCGCTGGCGAGGTTGTGCTTGGGTACGGGCGTGGTGGGCTCTGTACGACGCCCGGCCAGCCCCGGCGTCGGCCGTCGCGGCGGGCGAGGCCACGACCGGGACGATCGCGGCGCAGGCCCCCGCGAGCAGCCACATGGCGAGGTCGCCTGGCATGCGGGCTCGGCCGCCGTGCTGACGCGTCATCTTCCGCCCCCTGATGCGTCACCCGAAAGCCGGGCGGCCAGGTCCGGATCGGGACCGGCCCGGTCAGCGTAACTCCGGGCGGCACGGCGGGCGGGTCCGCCGCGAACGGCGCGAGCCGGTCATTGCCGGATCATTGCCTTGGGCGGTGCCAACCGCGGTGCGTGGCGCGGTTTCGCTGCTTGATGACGCAGACGCGCTGGTGCGTGCACAGAGCCGTCTGCGTGCGCGAGTATCCGCCGGTGATGGTGTTGGTCACCTGCTGCTGGCCGCGGACCACCGTAGGGCTGTAGATGGCGGCGTAGGCGTTGTTGCGCCGGCCGTTGCCCGCCGTCATGTGGATCGGCCCCCGGTCGCCGCCCCCGAACACCGCGGCGCCGCCTCGGGGCGCGGCCGTCGCCTCGGCTCCGGCGGCCGAGGGCGCGGCGACCGCGATCAGCGCGCCGGCCAGGACACCCAGCAGCACCGCCCCCGGCACGCGAACGCGGACGCGGACGGGGACGTGGACGGGGGCATGGTCCGGCGGGCCGTTCGTTCCGGCGGGCCGGCTCTGCGTGCGGTGAAGGGCCATCGGGCGCACCTGCCTCTCCAGGTCCGTCCGGCGGCGGGCGTTCCCCGGACCGGACATCGGCGACGTCAGGCTCCCTACCCCGTCACCGGCCACGCGCTGTGCCGGAATGCTCACGACACGTGTGTCTTTGGACGCTCTTTGTCGCCGCCGCGATGGGTGGCGACGGCGTTGGGCGGGCCTGTACGCGACCATCGGCACGGTCACCCGGCGGGCATCCGCGGGCGGCGGGAACACCGGACCGGCCAGAAGGAGTTCGGCTGGGTGGACGACTGAGACGCGGGGAGCGTGAACGGTGATGGGACGGACCACGACGAGGTTGACGGCCGCCGCGGCGGTGGCGGCGGCGGGCTGGGCGCTGCGGGACGTCCCGGCGGAGCTCGGCGCCCGCCCACTGCGCTCCGGCGCGCGCCGCGCCGCCCGCATGCGCGCCTCGGCGCGGTTCGCGGACGGCGTCTTCGTCAACCCGATGCCCGGACCGACGAAGGTGCCGGCCGGGCCGCCGCCGGGCATGCTCCGCGAGCTGCTCACCGGCGCCGAGCGGCGCCGTCCGCCGGGGGAGGTGCCGCTTCTGACCCCGTCGGCCGAGCCGCCCACCCCCGACGGGTTGCGGGTCGTCTGGTACGGCCACGCCTCGACGCTGGTCGAGATCGAGGGACGGCGGGTCCTGTTCGACCCGGTGTGGAGCAGGCGGGTCTCGCCCTCCCAGCTCGTGGGGCCGAAGCGGCTGCACCCGGCGCCGGTCGGCCTCGGCTCGCTCCCCTCCCTCGACGCGATCGCCATCTCGCACGACCACTACGACCACCTCGACCTGGCGACCGTTCGCGTGCTGGCCCGCACGAGCACCGCGCCCTTCCTCGTGCCCCTGGGCATCGGCGCCCACCTGGAGAAGTGGGGAGTGCCGTCCGACCGCGTCGTCGAGCTCGACTGGGACGAGGAGGCCGAGGTGGCCGGCCTGCGGTTCACCGCGACGGCGGCCCGGCACTTCTCCGGGCGGACCTTCCGCCGAGACGAGACGCTGTGGGGCTCGTGGGCGGTCGCCGGGGCGCGCCGCAAGGTCTTCTACGCCGGCGACTCCGGATACTTCCAGGGGTATGCCGGCATCGGCGCCCAGCACGGGCCGTTCGACCTCACGCTGATGCCGATCGGCGCCTACAGCCCCGCATGGCCCGACATCCACATGAACCCCGAGGAGGCGGTGAACGCCCACGTCGACCTCGGCGGCGGGCTGCTGCTTCCCGTGCACTGGGCGACGTTCACGCTGGCCCTGCACCCGTGGGCGGAGCCCGTCGAGCGGCTGTGGCGGGAGGCCAAGGCCCGTGACGTCCGCATCGTGGCGCCTCGGCCCGGTGAGACCGTCGACGTCGACGCCGCGCCGGCGGTGGACGGCTGGTGGGAGACCCTGATAAGGCGGTGATGTGGACCTCTCCCAGGCGGTGAGCGAGCTGTACGGCGGCGCGCCGGAAGACTTCGTCGAGACGCGCAAGCGGCTGGCGGCCGAGGCCAAGAAGGCCGGGGACGCCGGCCTGGCCAAGAGCATCGGCGCGCTGCGGCGCCCCACGGTGTCCGCGTGGGCGGTGAACCGGCTGGCCCGTGACGCCCCCGACGAGCTGGACGAGCTGCTCGACCTGGGCGCCGACCTGCGCGCGGCCTGGGGGAAGGGCGGGCAGATCGGCGAGCTGGACCAGCGGCGCGGCGAACTGGTCGCCCGCCTGGCCCGCACCGTCGACGCGCTGGCCGAGCAGGCGGGCCGTCCGCTGCGCGAGGGGGCCGCACGCGAGATCGAGGACACCCTGCACGCCGCGACGATGGACGCGGCGGTGGCCGAGGAGGTCCGGCACGGCCGGCTGGCCCAGCCGCGCAGACACGTCGGCTTCGGCCCGGCCGACGACCTGTCCGCGCTTCTGGGGAGCTCCGTCGCCGGCGCCGCGCCGGCCGGAACGGACCAGCACGAGGCCGGCTCCTCCGCGCCGGCCGGTGGGCGCGCCGCCAAGGGCGCCCCGGCCGCCAAGGGCGATCGGGCCCAGCGGGCGGCCGAGGCGGCCAAGGCCCGCGAGGAGGCCAAGAAGCGGGAGGAAGAGGAGCGGCGCCGCCGGCGGGAGGAGCGGGCGGCGGCGGCCGAGGCCCAGGCCGCGCAGGCCGCGAGCGCCCTCGCCGAATGGGAGGCGGAGGCCGGTGAGGCCGAGCGGGCTCACGTGGCCGCCACCGAGGAGGCCGACCGGCTGCGCCGAGAGCTCGCCGCGGCCCTCGAACGCCAGGAGGCGGCCACCAAGCGGCTGAACATGGCCGAGCGCGAACGCGACCGCGCCACCCGCCGAGCCACCGAAGCCCGCCGCCGCGCCGCCGAGGCCCGCGCGGAGTCCTGACCAGCGGGTGCGGGCAGTGGGGTGTGCGGTCAGGGGAGGATGGAGGGGCGTTCGCGGGTGGGGTGGCGGGGGCCGTGCCACTCGACCAGCATGACGGTGGCGTCGTCCTCCATCCGCTGGTCGTGGTAGGTGAGCACGTTGCGGATCAGCCGGCGCAGGGTTTCCTGCACGGGCAGGGCGTCCATCGCGCTGCGGATGACGAAGTCGACGAAGCGCGGCAGCCCGAACTCCTGGCCGTGCTCGTTTCGGGCCTCGGTGATGCCGTCGGTGTAGAGCAGCACGCGGTCGCCGGGCTGGAGCTGCTCCTGGCACGTCACCAGGGGCAGGCCGAGGTAGAGCCCGAGCGGGTGGGACGGCCGGCAGTCCAGCGTGGCCACCCAGTGCCCGTCGCGGATCAGCACGGGGGGATGGTGGCCGCAGTTGATCCAGGTGAGCAGCCCGCTGGGGACGTCCAGGTTGGCCAGCACCGCGGTGGCGAAGCGCTCATCGGTGCCGAACTCCTCCATCAGGGCGTCCTCGATCGCCTCGACGGTGGAGGGGAGGTCCTTGCCCTGGTGGCGGTGGCTGCGGCAGGCCGCGACGGCCAGGGTCGCGGTCAGGCCGGCGGAGGCGTCGTGGCCCATGGCGTCGTACATCGCCAGGTGCAGGGTGTCGCCCGCCAGGCCGTAGTCGAAGGCGTCGCCGCTGATGTCGTAGGCGGGCTCCAGCGCCGCGGCGATCACCACCTCGTCGTTGGCGAAGCTCAACGGCGGCATCAGGTTCCACTGCATCTCCGCCGTGACGCTCATCGCGCGGGTGCGCACGAGCCGTGCGAAGGTGTCACTGTGGGCGCTCTTGCTCGCCACCAGCAGCGCCACGGTCGAGGCCAGGCAGCGGATGTCCGCCTGGGTCCACTCGGTCTCCTCGTCCACGCTGACGCGCATCACCCCGAGGCGTTCGATGCCGTCCAGCAGGGGCGCCCACCACCACTCGGGACGGCCGTCCTCGCCGGTCTTGGGGAGGACCTGCAGCTGCTGGAACGCCTTGCCCGCCAGCGTGCCGTCGACCCGCAGCTCGCAGGGCCCCAGAGGCCGGCCCTCGGGGTAGGGGAGCAGGTGCAGGTTCTCCTGCTGGAGGTCCACCAGGTACACGAGGATGTCGCGCATGCCCGCGCCCGGGGCGTGCTCGGCGAGCAGCTCCGGCAGCATCTCCAGGCCCGAGAAGTGGCCGGCCTCCATCAGTTCGGCCATCAGATCGGCGGCACCGGCGGACAGCTTCCTCGCGATCACCTGGCCCCCTGCGTCCTCCCTGAGAGCCTTACCCCCGGTCGAGCAGCGGATGGGACATACCGGGCAAATTGTGGTCATAGGCATGGAAAGTGATGGCGCACGTCCGGGTGCGCGTCACCCTTACCTCTCGCTAATCCCGTGCTCCGTAGACATGGTCCCGTCGGCCGGGCACCGGGCCCGGGGACGCGAGGAGGAGATCGAGATGGTTGTCCGGCGGCTGACCTTGGTGTTGGCGTCACTGCCCGTGCTCGCGCTGGCCGGATGCGGGGGGCAGGCGAAGGGGACGGGCGTCGCCTCGGCCGACGGCGGGGCCTCCGGCGGGCCCGCCGCGTCGGCCTCGCCCGCGACGTCCAGCGACCCGCTGAAGTTCGCGCAGTGCATGCGCGAGCACGGGGTCGACATGAAGGACCCCGATCCGGACGGCCGCATCCAGATGAAGATCGACAAGGGGCAGCAGGGCAAGATGGAGGCGGCGCAGAAGGCGTGCGGGAAGTACATGCAGGGCGGCAAGCGGATGGACGCGGACGACCCGAAGCGCCGGGACGCCATGCTGCGCTTCGCCCGGTGCATGCGCGAGCACGGTGTCGACATGGCCGACCCCAAGCCCGGGGAGGGCATCCTGATCAGGATGCCCAAGCCGGGCAGCGGAGGGGAGGAGAAGGTCAAGGCCGCGCAGAAGGCGTGTGAGCACTTCATGGGCGGCGGCATGGGCGGGTGACCGCGGCCCGGCCGCGTCGCCCCGCCGGTCACCTCGTGGCGGCGGGGAGGCGGGCCGCGACCGGGGGGCGGGCGGCGGGCAGGCTCACGGTGACGAGCAGGCCGCCGTCCGGACGGGGCGTCGCCTCCACCTGGCCGTCGTGCGCGGCGACGATGGCCCGGACGATCGAGAGCCCGAGACCGGAGCCCTGCGCCGAGCCGACGCGCTCGCGCAACCGGTGGAACGGCTCGAACAGGTCCTCGACCTCGTAGGCGGGGATCACCGGCCCGGTATTAGCCACCTTGATCACGATATTTCTGGAATCGTCGGTCACCTCGACCCGCAGCATCCCGTCCTTGACGTTGTACTTCAGCCCGTTCTCCACCAGGTTGAACACGCACCGCTCGATGAGCACCGGATCGCCCGCCGCCGTCGCCGGGGACAGCCGGCGCTCCAGGGCGACGCGCCGCCGCCGCGCGAGCGCCTCCAGCCCCTCCAGCACGCCGAGCGCCACCTCGTCCACCGCCACCGGCTTGCGCGCCACCAGCTCGTGCTCCGACCGGGTGAGCAGCAGCAGCCCCTCGATCAGCCGTTCGTGCCGGGCGTTGGTGCCCAGCAGCGCCTTGCCCAGGCGCACCAGGTCGTCGGAGGCGTCCGGCTCCTCCAGGGCCACCTCCAGCAGCGTCCGGTTGATCGCCAGCGGGGTGCGCAGCTCGTGCGAGGCGTTCAGCACGAACCGCCGCTGCGCGTCGAACGCCCGCTGGAGCCGGTCCAGCATGGCGTCGAAGGTGTCGGCGAGCCGCTTGACGTCGTCCCGCGGGCCCGCGAGGGCGATGCGCTCGTGCAGGGTGCTCTCCGAGAGCCGCTCGGCCGTCTCGGTCACCTGCCGCAGCGGGCGCAGCGCGCGGTCGGCCACCAGATGGCCGAGGACGATCGCCAGCACGCCCCCGACCAGCATGATGATGGCCGAGTTCTGGAACAGGTCGCCGAGCACCTGCTGCCTGCCCTGCTCCACCTGGGCGAGCACGTCGCGCTGCACCTTCATCGCGAACACCATGGGCTTGTGCGGCGAGGTGGGCAGGTCAGGCGGCAGCGTGGAGGTACCGAAGAACAGCTCCCGCTCCAGCGCGCGGGCCGTGAGCAGGTACGTCACCCACAGCAGCGCCGTCCCGGCCGTGAAGAACAGGCCGCTGTAGAGAATGGTGAGCCGGGTGCGCAGCCCGACGCCGCTCCACCACCCGCGCGCCCGCCGGGCGATCACCGCGCACCTTCCGGCCGCTCCGCCAGGCGGTACCCCATCCCCGGCACGGTCTCGATGACGTCCGGCTCTCCCAGCTTCCTGCGCAGGGTGGTGATGGTCACCCGCAACGCCCCCGTCCCCGACTCCACGTTCTCGTCCCATGCCCGCGCGACCAGCCGCCGCGGCGTCACGGCGGCCCCGCCGGCCCGCACCAGCTCCGCCAGCACGGCGAACTCCTTGCGCGTCAGCGTCACCGGCCGCCCGTCCCGGTGGACGGCGCGGACCGCCAGGTCCACCCGCACGCCCGCCCGCGACAGGACGGCGGGACGCTCCGGCGCGGTGCGGCGGGCGAGCGCGCGGATCCGCGCGACCAGCTCGGTGAACGCGAACGGCTTGGTGAGGTAGTCGTCGGCCCCCAGCGACAGCCCCGCGACCCGGTCGCCCACCCGCCCGGCGGCGGTCAGCATGAGCACCCGCCCGGACGCCCCGGCGGCGGCCAGGCGGCGGCACACCTCGTCCCCGTGCAGCTCCGGCAGGTCGCGGTCGAGGACGACCACGTCGTAGGCGGTGTGGCCGAGCCGCTCCAGCGCCTCGGCGCCGTCGTAGGCCACGTCCACCGCGATCGCCCTGCGCCGCAGCCCGCGGGCTATGGCGTCGGCGAGTTCGTCCTCGTCCTCGACGACGAGCACACGCATCGCGCGTCCCCCCTTCGCTGGTCCGGCGGCAACGACGGACGACTGACCAGCGTGCCTCAGACGGCGTTAGCAACCGGTAAGCCCGCCGGCCCCGTCCCGCGCTTACCCGCCGCTAACCCGCCTCTGGCTAGAAACCCACCCATGCCGCGGGCGTGGGTCCCGCGGCGCGGAGGTGAACATCGATGGGAGCTCGGCGCCTGGCCGTCCTGCCGGCCGCGATCGGGGTGACCTTGATCCTCGCCGGGGCGGCCGCGGCGGCTGTGGTGATGAACTCCGGCGCCGGCGCGGCGGCGCCGTCCGCGTCGCCGGCGAGGAGCACGGCCGAGATCACGCGCGGCGACCTGGTGGACTCCTCCTCGGTGGACGGGACGCTGACCTACGCCGGCGAGCGGAAGGTCTACGCGGGCGCGCCCGGCACCGTGACGGCCGTCGCCGCCGAGGGGAGCACCGTCACCCGCGGCCACGCGCTGCTCAAGGTGGACCGCAGGCCGCTCGTGCTGATGTACGGGCGGGTCCCGGTGTACCGGACGATGCGGCGCGGCGTGAGCGACGGGCCCGACGTCCGCCAGCTCGAGTCCAACCTGAGGGCCCTGGGCTACGGGGACGACATGACCGTGGACGAGGAGTTCACCTACGCCACCGACCAGGCCGTACGGGAGTGGCAGGAGGACCGCGGGCTCCCGGAGACCGGCGCGGTGGACGCGGCCCAGGTCGTGTTCCTCGACGGGCCCGTGCGGGTCTCCTCGGCCGAGGTGGAGGTCGGAGACGCCGTGGGGCCGGGCAGGCGGGCGCTCGCCGTCACCTCCACCCGCCGCACCGTCCACGTGGACCTCGACACCGACTACCAGGCCATGGCCAGGAAGGGGGCGGCCGTGACCGTCGAGCTGCCCGGAGGGCGCCGGGTCAAGGGCACGATCTCCGAGGTGGGCACGGTGGCCCGGTCCAGCAGCCAGGAAGGCGATCCGGGAGGTGGTGACGGGGCCACCATCGACGTCGACATCACGCTGAAGTCGGCCAGGAAGGTCGGCCGGCTCGACCAGGCCCCGGTCACCGTGGACATGGAGAGCGAGCGGGTGAAGGACGTGCTGTCGGTGCCGGTCGAGTCGCTGCTCGCCCTGGCCGAGGGCGGCTTCGGCGTCGAGGTCGTCGAGGGCGCCTCCTCCCGCTATGTCGCGGTGGAGACCGGGGCCTACGGCGGCGGACGGGTCGAGATCACCGGCCCCGGGCTGGCCGCCGGCATGAAGGTCGGGGTGCCGGAGCAGTGAGCGCCATCGTCCGGCTCACCGACGTGCGCAAGGTCTACGGCGGGCACGTGGAGGCCCTGCGCGGGGTGAGCCTGGTCATCGAGGAGGGCGAGCTGCTGGCCATCGTCGGCCCGTCCGGGTCGGGCAAGTCCACGCTCCTCCACATGATCGGCACCCTGGACCGGCCCACCTCGGGAAGCGTCCGCATCGCCGGCCACGAGATCGCCGAGCTGTCGGACCGGGAACTGTCCGCGCTGCGCGCCCGCCGCCTGGGGTTCGTCTTCCAGCAGTTCCACCTGGCGCCCGGCACCACCGCGCTGGACAACGTGGCCGACGGCTCCCTCTACAGCGGACGCCCGCTGCGCGAGCGGCGCGAGCGGGCCGCCGCCGCCCTGGAACGGGTAGGACTCGGGCACCGGCTCGCGCACAAGCCCCACCAGCTCTCCGGCGGGGAGCAGCAGCGGGTCGCCGTCGCGCGCGCCGTCGTCGGGGACCCGCCCCTGCTGCTCGCCGACGAGCCCACCGGGAACCTGGACTCGGCGGCGGGCGCCGAGGTGCTGGAGGTGCTGCGCACCCTGCACGCCTCGGGCACCACGGTCGCGATCATCACCCACGACGCGGACGTCGCCGACCGGACGCCCCGGAGGGTACGCGTCCGGGACGGCCTCATCGCCGCCGACGACGGCCCACCGCCGATGCGCCCGGCCCGTACCGGCACCGGCGTCGGCGACGATCACCCGATGAGCGGCCCGGCCACCCCGCGGGAGACCGAAGGGAGCACCCGATGAACGGCACGACCGCGGGAGTTCGAGGGAAGCGCCTGACGGGCGGCGTGACCGGTATGGCCGCATGGCGGGACTTCGAGGGGGACCTCCGATGAGCAGCGGGACGACCGCCGTCAGGGCCGGCGGACGCGGAGAGCGGCTGGCGCCGTCGAGGCTCGCACCTCGTGACGTGCTGCGGGTGGGCGCCGCCGGGCTGCGCACCCGGCCGGCCCGGGTGGTGCTGTCGGCGCTCGGCATCGCGATCGGCATCGCCACCATGGTCGCCGTCATCGGCATCTCCGCCTCCTCGCGCGAGCAACTCCTGCGCGAACTGGACCGCCTCGGCACCAATCTGCTGACCGTGGCGCCCGGCCAGACCATGTTCGGCGACGACGCCAAACTGCCGAAGCAAGCGCTGGACATGGTCCGCCGCATCGGCCCGGTCACCAGGGCCGGCGCCACCGGACGACTGGACGCGACCGTACGCAGAACCGACCGCATCCCCGAAGCCGTCACCGGCGGCATCGCCGTGCAGGCGGCGGACGAGGGCCTGACCGCCACGCTGGAGGGCGCCGTCCGGCAGGGCACCTGGCTGAACGCCGCCATCGGGCGCGAGCCCGCCGTCGTGCTCGGCTCGGTCGCCGCCCGCCGGCTCGGCATCGAGCGCGTCGGAGTGCCGGTCTGGATCGCGGGCCGCTGGTTCACGGTGGTCGGGATCCTGGACGCGATGCCGCTGGCGCCGGAGATCGAACGCTCGGCCCTCATGGGCTGGGCCGCCGCCGAACGCTACGCGGGCTTCGACGGGTACCCGACCACGATCTACGAGCGCTCGCCGGACGAGACGGTGGAGGCGGTGCGCGGGGTCCTGCCGCGAACCGTCAACCCCGAGAGTCCCGACGAGGTGCAGGTCAGCCGGCCGTCCGACGCCCTCGCGGCCAAGGCGGCGGCCTCGGGCGCGTTCACGAACCTCCTGCTCGGCCTCGGCGCGGTGGCGCTGCTGGTGGGCGGGGTCGGGGTGGCCAACACCATGGTCATCTCGGTCCTGGAGCGCCGCAGGGAGATCGGCCTGCGCCGGTCGCTCGGCGCGACGCGCGGCCAGGTACGGCTCCAGTTCCTCACCGAGTCCCTGCTGCTGTCGGTGCTCGGCGGGGTGGCGGGCACGGCGCTCGGAGCGGCGGCCACGACGGCGTACGCCATGGCCAAGGGCTGGCCGGCGGTGGTTCCCGCCTGGGCGATGGGCGGGGCACTGCTCGCGACCCTGCTCATCGGCACCCTGGCCGGCATCTACCCGGCGATGCGCGCCGCCCGCCTCGCCCCCACCGTCGCCCTGGCCGCCACGTGAAGGCCCTGCCGCTTCCGCCCTGAACAGCATGTGATCGGCCGGGGAGCCGTCACCGGCGGCACGGAAAAGGTGTCAAACGGCTGACGAGGGTAGACGCGCAACGGGGTACGCATGAAGGTGAGCCTTCATCGTCCCGCGTGACCACTCCGGTCAGGATGCGGCGACCTGGAAGCGGGGCGCGCACGCCGGACCGGCCGCCGTGCCGAACGTGAGGGGAAGCATCGTGACGCAGAAGTTCTCTCTGGTGGCCATGGCCCGTCAGCAGCTCGACAAGGCCGTCGAATCGACCGGCGGGCACGCGGCCGACACCGTCGTGGGCGGGCACGAACGCGTCCTGCGGCAGACGGTCATGGCGTTCGCCAAGGGTTCGGAGCAGAGCGAGCACGAGGCCAACGGCGAGGCCACCATCTTCGTGCTGCTCGGACGGGTGCGCGTGATCGCCGGCGAGGTCTCCTGGGAGGCCCTGGCCGGCGACCTGATCATCGTCCCCGACACCCGCCACCGCCTGGAGGCCCTGGAGGACTCCGCCCTCCTCCTCACCGTAGCCATGCCCCGCTGACCACCGGCCACCGAAGCCCGCCGGCCACATCGCGGTGGAGTGCCGGTGGGTTCGATCGGCGCGGGGTGCCGTCGCCGCCGCTCCGGGAAATGGTGCCTTCGGCGCGCCCTTTTCGAGGCGATTCCCTTCTGCCGTCGCCCTCGCAGTCGCGCAGCGTTTCGTTGCGATCTGTGAGCCCTTGATGGGGAGGCCGCTGAAGCTTCGTCGTCAAGGTGAAGGTCGCCCCGGGCATCTATCATCACCGGCGGGCTGGGCAAGGATGAGCGGCGTGTCGGTTCGGGGAGCAGCAGACGACGCCGGCGGTCGCGAAGCGTCCCGCCTGTAGCCAGAAGCCCCATTGGACGTCGACTCCGCCCACCAGGGACTCCCTCGCGATCGTCAGCCGGAAGTCCAGTCCGACTTCGGCCTCGCAATCGGGGTACAGGAAGGTCGGAACGACCTCCTGGTAGCGCTCGGCGAGCCAGGACAAGGCATGCTCCACCCTCTGCGGTGACGCCGCCGCGCGGGTGAGCGGCTTCAGCAGCCAGTCGCAGGTGCGCATCGGAGGGAGAGGCGAGCCGGACCATGCCGGGGATGTCGGACGACGTTCGCCTTCCCGACGCTGGTCGTCGCCCTGACCGGTCCACGAGTAGCAGTGGAAGTGGTGCATCGTGCGCTTCTTTCCCCTATTTTCGGGCGCGGTCCCTGCCTGTCGCGAGCGGGCAGGGACCGCCTGTTCCGCTGGTGCTACAGGGTGGTCATTCCGGCGGCGCGGAGTTCGGCACCGGTGAACCGGAGCGTCCCGGCATCCGGGTTCTTGCCGTCACGCAGGGCGAAAGCGTCGATCGCGCCGGGGATGGGGGCGAGTTCCACGCATGCCTCCCCGTCATCGCCGGTGTACCCGCCGCACAACCGCCGGAACTGCGCTCCGGCGAGGTCGTGACCGTAAAGGTCGTGCATGTGTCTTCCCTTCCTGTGGTGCCCGGCGACGGTCGCCGGACGACTCGCCGGCGGCGGCACGATGGCGCCCCAGGGGTGGCGCCGCTTCGTGCCGTCGCCATGATGTGACGGCGAACGGGGTGGAATTCGCCGCCGCACCGGTTCATGACCGGTCGGCGGTGAAGCCGATTCGGATGCCAAGCGAGCCGATATGGCGGCTCGTATATGCGGTGCCATTTCGTTGCTCACCTACGTCATGAACAGCGTGATCGCTCAGTTCATGTGTCGGCCAACGAGCGCGTAAGTGGATCAGGTGGTAGTGAGGAAAGCATGCTTATGATCCGACGCAGAAGATTTCGCCTCCGCCGTCGCCCTGATCGCGGAGGCGACCCTGCCGCGCTCGTAGTTCACCTGGAACCACACGGTCCGGCTGGTCGCATCCTGACGCACACCCCAGCGAGCGGCGAGGATCTGCACGATCTGAAGACCCCGTCCGCCCTCGCCGGATTCGTCGACCCGTACGTGTGGAACCCCTGAGCCGCCCGCGTCCACCACGTCGACGTGAATGAAGTCGTAGCAGTCGGCGAGCGTCAGAGTGACTCTTCCGCCATGCCGGGAATCCGAATGGACCACCGAGTTGGTGACCACTTCGGAAACCAGGAGCGTCAAGGTGTCCAGCGCCGTGTGGCCATCACCGACTCTCTCCCGTACGAAGTCACGGGCCGTCCTGGCAGACCTGGGGTCGCCGGCCAGTTCGATGACGCCTAATAGTCTTCCCATCCGCATTGTGCTCGCCTTTTCGTCCGATCCAGGACTGCGCGTCTTTCAGACTTCGCCTTATCAGAGTGGCGGCAGAGAGTTACGATCGGGAGCGATTGGCGCTTACATAGCTTCACATCTTGCGTGAGCTGGTCCGTGAGCGCAGAAATATGTCGGAAATCGCCATAGAAAGGAGTGGGTTGTCCCCCACGAAGGACGTGGACCCGGGTGAGTCCCCCCGTGCCGTCTTCGCCTGCGAACTGCGGCGGTATCGTCAGGCGGCCAGACTTTCTCAGCGGGCGCTGGCGTCTCGCATGGGCTTCTCGGACTCGCTGGTAGCCATGGTGGAAACTCTCAGACGCCCGCCGACCGACGACTTCGCCCGCGCGTGCGACCGAGCCCTCGGCCTGGACGGCACCATGTTCGGCCTCTACATCGCCACGACATGGAACCGTGCGCCTGCGCACCTCAGGCCCTGGCTCGAACAAGAGGAAGAGGCCGACGTGCTTCGTAGTTGGGAGCCCATCCTGATCCCCGGCCTCCTGCAAACCGAGGCATACGCGCACGCGATGTTCTCGGCGGCTCCTGGCCTCACCCCTCAGGAGGTGGGGGAACGGCTTGCCAGCCGGATGCAGCGACAATCGATCCTGCAGAGGGACAAGCCTCCGGCGACGAGCTTCATCATGGATGAGGCCGTGATTCGACGGTGCATAGGCAGCGCGGAAGTTCTACGGGAACAACTACGGTTCCTGCTGGAGGTCGCACACCGGCCCAAGATCACCATACAGATCGTGCCCTACGACGCAGGAGAGCACTGCGGGCTGGCCGGGGGGTTCATCATCGCCGAGCGGAACGGATCTCCCTATGCGGCCTACACGGACGCGCAGCCGAATGGGCGAACGATAGAAGACCGGCAGGTCATCGTCGAGCTGACGGCTAGATATGACGCGGTGCGCGCTGAGGCTCTACCGTTCAAACAGTCACTCCGCCTCATACAGGAAGTGGTGAACCAAAGTGGGTGACCTTTGGGGCGCACAATGGCGCAAGAGCACCTACAGCACAGACAACGGCAACTGTGTCGAGGTCGCGTCGAACGTGCCGGGGATCATCGCGGTGCGGGACAGCAAGAGCGCGGCGTCCGTAGCCCTCGTCCTGCCGCCGGCCGAGTGGTCCACGTTCTTGGGCGCGCTCAAGACCGGGGAAATGATCGCCTGACACCCGCGACCACGCACGAGAGGAAGGAGCCCTGGCCCACCCGGCAGGGCTCCTTTCGCATCCGCGCACACCCCGAACCTCGGCGTTGGTCTCACCTCGGCTGCCGGGCCAAAGACGCGGAAGTTCTCTCTGGTGGCCATGGCCCGTCAGTCGAGGCAGCAGGCGTGACGTGCCATTAAGATCACATTCTGTGATCGACCGAGATTATGTGCGATAATGGCACCATGATCGATGGGCAGGAGTGGCACCAGGTCGGCGCGCGTGTTGCGGAAGCTCGTCGGGCCCGGGGGTACAGCCAAGATCGCCTTGCCCACGAGCTCGGCGTGGACCGCACCGCGGTGACCAAGATCGAAGCCGGTCGCAGGCAGATCAACTCCCTCGAACTCGTCCGCTTGGCGGAAGTCCTCGGGCGACCGCTCCAGTGGTTCGTGTCGGTCCCGCCGGCCGCTGTCATCAGCCGGCGTGCGGCCGTCGCCGGGCAGCGTAGTGATCAGAAAGGTGATCTGGCGATCGAGGACATCGCCCGCGACCTGGCGGTCCTCGCCGATGTCCGGGTGCTGACCCCGAACCCGGCGAAAGGATCCCTGAGATCGATCAAACCGGGCGCTGCGGACTGGTCCGTGGAGCCGGCGGCGTCCGAGGCCAGATCTCTCCTCGGTGTCGATCCCTGCGCCCCTCTGCACAACTTGGCCGACCTCGTCGAACGCGTGGGGTTGTTCCCTTACTCCCTCGCCCTTGGTGAATCGGCCGCCGACGGCGCCTATGTCGAGGTGGAGGGTCTCGGGGTGGCAGTGATCAACGGGGAGATCGACCCGGGGCGCAGGCGTTCCACTCTTGCTCACGAGTTGGGCCATCACCTCTTTGGGGACGCATACTCCGTTGACTGGGGAACCGACACTAATGGCGCGGAGTGCGCGATCGACTCATTCGCTATCAACCTTCTCTTTCCTCGCAAAGGCGTTACCAGGCGATGGCATGACCTTCGAAAGGACTTGGAGCCCCGCCAGGCCGCCATCGTTGTCAGCGCGGAGTACCGAATAAGCTGGACCGCTGCCCTGAGGCAGCTGCGAGCATTCGAGCTCATCTCGAAGGGCGAGTTCGGTCTTCTCGACTCGCGTTCTCCCACTCGGGCGGACTATCTCGAATGCAACATGCGCGTTGTCGAAGAGCTGCAGCCGCCGTACATACCGACAGGGGTGTCCGCGGCCGCGATTCGTGCATATCGCAGCCATCGCCTGTCCGGCGAGCGGGTAGCGGACATTCTGCGTGGTGAGATCGAGATCGATGATCTCCCTGTCCGGGACGAGGTGCCCCTGGACGCGCTCCGGGGCGAGTTGCGTTGAGCCTCGGACGTCTGGTCGTCGACAGTTCGCCGCTGAACTACTTCGCCCGATCGAATCAGCTCCCCATATTCGCCAAGCTCGTGGCCGGCAGCGTATGTCTCATCACGAAGGCGGTCGAGGAGGAGTTGCTCCGAGGCGGGTCCAAGCACGCCCAGTTGTTCCAAGCGTCTGCCCAACCTTGGGTGACGGTGGTCGATGAGAGCGCATTGGACTATCTAACGCTTTTTTCTGAATATCATGACCGCCTTGGTCGCGGCTCCCGCAACATCGGTGAGGCGACCACGCTCGCTTACGCCGAGTTCCACAACATCGTCGCGGTGATCGATGATCGCGTCGGGCGACGTCATGGAGTGGAGCGAGGCGTCAAGGTGACGGGGACGCTCGAGTTGCTCTGCAAGGGCATCCGCGAGGGATATGTCGAACCCGGAGAAGCGACCGAGGTAGTAGATCTTCTGAGCGATCACGAGGCGTTTCTTCCATGTGATGGCGCTGGGTTCATCGAGTGGGCGCATGCGGAAGGACTGCTGGAGTGAATCTTTGTACGCCGTTCGCGGGCTGATCGCTCCTGCGCGGTCAGCCGTACCAGGCGTCGGTGATGGTGCCTTCTTGGGTGCGGAAAAGGACGTGCGTCTGCGTGACGGTGGGTCCGTCGTGAGGACGACCGCGCCGACCTGTTCGACGACGATGCCGCCGGCCGGTTTGCCCAGGCGGGTCCACACCATGAGCCGACCCCCATGTCCGCTCAGACCTCGGCGTCGTGATCGGTCACCATGGCCACCGGGGCGTACTCGCGACCGGCTTGCGGCTGGACGACACGGGCGCCGAGCCCGAGGTTCGGCCTTCCCTCCTCCGACGGCATGCCCGCGTCCTCCCAGCGGGGTGCGGCGGCGTCGGTGACGTTGACGTACAGGCGCCCGTCCACGGCGCGCCTGCGGTCCTCCAGCGTTGGATCCGCGATCGCGAAGTCACTGGCGTGCGTGGTGACGGCTTCGAGCAGCGTGGCTTCCAGTCCGGCGCCGTTCCGGACATGGTTGCGCAAGAAGAGTTGCACGTCTCGCCGAGGACGGGCTCCGGGATGACGAGCCGGCTGGGCCATGTCATCAGGAGACGGGTGCATCTGGTGTGGAACGTGTCGCCCGGATCGAAGGTGGCGATGAGCGGGTCCGAATCGCACAGCAGGGCTTTCACGGCTCGGCGCGGATGGCCTCGATCGCCTCCACGATCTCCTGTTCTTCCGAGCCTCCGCCATGATCTCGCGGTAGCGGGTAGAGAGATCGTGTTCGCCGCTGGCTCCTAGACCGACCCAGGGGAATCGTCGCCGGACGGCTTCGTAGTCGATCGGCTCCTCGTCGCTCATGCCTCCAGCATGGACAGGCGTTCCACAGCGGCCGGCTCGCAGTTCGTTGCGGACGTTCTTCAGCATGGAGTCATCAAATAGTCACCGAGGGTAAATACGGCGACGTGCGCTGGGACACCGAGTTCTCTCATGACGGTTGGTAGGGTTCTTGGAGAGTTGTCAGGTGTGCCGGGAAGTCTGGTCGGCGGTTCTGCTGACGTTGCCCAGACCGGCTTCCCGGAGGTTCGCCTGTGATCGCTGTCGCCGCCGTCGTCGTGTTCGTCGCCGTCTATGGGCTGATCGCGACCGAGCGCATCCATCGCACGGCCGCCGCGCTCGGCGGCGCCGGGCTGATGTTGCTGATCCACGCGGTGGACGGCCGGTCGGCGTTCTTCTCCGAGCGTTCGGGCATCGACTGGAACGTCATCTTCCTGCTGCTCGGCATGATGATCATCGTAGGCGTGCTCAAGCAGACCGGCGTGTTCGAGTACGTCGCGATCTGGGCGGCCAAACGGGCCAAGGGCAGGCCGTTCCGGCTGATGGTCATGCTGATCGTGATCACGGCGCTGGCGTCGGCGCTGCTGGACAACGTCACCACCGTGCTGCTGATCGCCCCGGTCACCTTCCTGGTGTGCGACCGGCTGGCGCTGCCGGTGGCGCCGTTCCTGATCGCCGAGGTGATGGCGTCCAACATCGGCGGCACCGCGACGCTGGTGGGCGACCCGCCCAACATCATCATCGCCAGCCGGGCCGGGTTCACCTTCAACGACTTCCTGGTGCACCTGGCGCCGTTCATCGTCGTGGTGCTGGTGGTCTTCGTCGGTCTGTGCAGGTGGCTGTTCCGGTCGGCGTTCGTGTACGACCCGGCGCGGGCGCTGCAGATCATGAAACTGAACGAGCGCGAGGCCATCGCGGACCACCGCCTGCTGACGCAGAGCCTCGCGGTGCTCGCCGTGGTGATCGCCGCGTTCGTCCTGCACCCGGTGCTGCACTACGAGCCCGCGGTCGTCGCGCTGCTCGGCGCCGGCCTGCTCGTCGCCGCGACCAGGGTGACGGTGGAGGAGGCGATCCGCGACGTCGAGTGGGCCACGCTGGTGTTCTTCATGGGCCTGTTCGTCATGGTGGGCGCTCTGGTGGAGACCGGCGTCATCGGCCAGGTGTCGCAGGCGGCGGCCTCGGCGACCGAGGGCAGCCTGCTGCCGGCCACGATGGGGCTGCTGGGCGGGTCGGCCGTGCTGTCGGCGATCGTGGACAACATTCCCTATGTCGCCACGATGAGCCCGATCGTCGCCGACCTGGCCCACGTGAGCGGGCCGTCCGGCGACGTGCTGTGGTGGGCGCTCGCCCTGGGCGCCGACCTGGGCGGCAACGCGACGGCGGTGGGCGCGTCGGCCAACGTGGTCGTGCTCGGCATCGCCGCCCGCAACGGCGTCCGCATCAGCTTCTGGGAGTTCACCAAGTACGGCCTGGTGGTCACGGTGGTGACCGTGGGGCTGGCGGCTCCGTACCTGTGGTTGCGCTATCTCGCCGGTTAGGCTCGGCAAGGAGGTCTTCGGTGCACGCGCGTGATCTTGTCTGCGGCTTTCCCACGGTGACGGCCGGCACTCCCGCGGCGGAGGCGGCCCGGCTGCTCGCCGAGCAGGACCTGCCCGGCCTGATCGTCCTGGACGGTGACGGCAGGCCGCTGTGCGTACTGCCCGGCACGCAGGTGCTGCGGCTGGCCGTGCCGCGCTACTGCCAGGACGACCCGGCCTTGGCCCGCGTCATCGACGAGGACCAGGCCGACGCGTTCGTCCGCGCGCTCGGCGGCCGCACGGTGGGCGAGTGCCTGCCCGAGCAGCCGCGCGAGCTGCCGATCACCGACCCGGACGCCACCGTGCTGGAGGTGGCCGCCCTGATGGCCCGCACCCGCAGCCCGCTGATCGCCGTCGTGGAGGAGGGCGTGCTGCTGGGCGCGATCACCCTCCAGACGCTGCTCGCCCGCGCGCTGGCCGTCTGAGGCGGGCCGGGCGCCGGGTCCGCCCGATCAGGGGACCCGGCGCTCCCGTCAGGAGAGGGTGGCCTCCTCGGGGTTCCAGTCGGCGGGGAGCGGCTCGGGTTCGCGGACCGTCGTGGACAGGTGCCGGAACTCACCGTCCTCGGCCGAGCCGGCGATGGCGGCCATCGCCTCCAGCACGTGCAGGGCGAGGCTGCCGGAGGCGCGGTGCGGCACGCCGCCGCGCAGCGCCCGCGCCATGTCCAGCACGCCGAGGCCGCGTCCGACGGTGGTGCCTTCCACCGGCAGCTCGCGCCAGTCGTCGTCGCCGGCCGCGCGCACCTTCAGCGGCCCGCCGAAGGTGTTGGGGTCGGGCAGCGACAGGCTGCCCTCGGTGCCGATGATCTCGATCATCGTCACGTGCGCGGGGGAGTCGAAGCTGAACGTCGAGGACGCGCTGGCCCCGCCCGCGAAGTCGAGCAGCGCCATGACGTGCGTGGGCACCTCCACGGCGAAGCGCGTGCCGCCCTTCGGGCCCGAGCCGATCACCCGGTACGGGCGGGCCTTGCGGGCGGTGGCCGCGACCTTGGCCACCGGCCCGAGCGCGGCGACCAGCGCGGTCAGGTAGTACGGCCCGATGTCGAACAGCGGGCCCGCCCCGCGCTGGAACAGGAACTCCGGGTTGGGGTGCCAGGACTCCGGGCCGGGGTTCTGCATGACGGCGGTCGCGGCGACCGGCGCGCCGATCAGGCCGGACGCGAGGGCCCGCTGGGCCGACTGCAGGCCCGCGCCGAGGAAGGTGTCGGGCGCGTTGCCGACCCGCAGGCCCCGTTCGGCGGCCTCGGCCAGCAGCTTCTCGCCCTCCTCGGGGTCCAGGGTCAGCGGCTTCTCGCCGTAGACGTGCTTGCCCGCGCGCAGGGCGGCGGTGGCGACGGCGGCGTGCGCGGCGGGGATGGTGAGGTTGACGACGATCTCCACCTCGGGGACGGCCAGGACGGCGTCCACGTCGCCGGCCACGGGCACGCCGTACGCGCGGGCCTTCTCCTCCGCTCGCGCGACGTCGAGGTCGGCGACGCCGAGCACCCGCACGTCGGGGAAGGTGGTGAGGTTGCGCAGGTAGGCGTCGCTGATCGCGCCGGCGCCCACGAGGGCGACGCCGACGGGCCCGCCGGTCATGCGCGCTCCAGCTCGGTGAGGTAGGCGTGGCTCTTGGCCAGGGCCTCGTAGATGTCGGTGTCGCAGTTGTCGAGCTCGACGATGCGCAGCGCGCCGGGGGCGGCGGCGAGGAAGTCCGGCACCGGCATCACGCCCTCGCCGAGGGCGGTGTGGGCCTGGCCCTTGACGCCGGGGCCGTCCTTGACGTGCAGAGCCAGGACGCGGTCCCCGAGCCGCCCGAGCAGCGCGGGCACGTCGGCGCCGCCCACGGCCGCCCAGTAGGTGTCGATCTCCAGGAACACGCCGGGGGCGAGCAGTTCGGCGAGCGCCTCGATGGCGTGGACGCCGTCGATCTTCGGCTCGATCTCCCACCAGTGGTTGTGGTAGCCGAGCCGCATGCCGTAGCGGCCGGCGTGCTCGGCCAGGCCGTTGAGCAGGTCGGCGGTGCGGTCGAGGCCGTCGCGGGTGGTGAAGTCCTCCTCGGGGATGCCGCCCGGGATGATCACCAGGTCGGCGCCCACGGTCGCGATGGCGTCCAGGACGGCGTCCGGCTCCTGCGAGAGCAGCGCGTAGGCGTGCGTGCTCGGCACGGTGAGCCCGAGCTCGTCGGCGGTCCTGCGGAATCCCTTGGGGTCGTCGGTGGGGTCGTAGGCCTCGACGGCGCCGTATCCGATGTCCGCTATCCGCCGTAACACCTCGTCACGATCGACCTTCACCTGGTCACGAACGGTGTAAAGCTGTACGCCCAGCGGCTTCGCCATCGGGAGGGAACCTCCTGGTCCAGAGGGCGGAGTGCCCGCGTCGACACTCCGCGTAACAACCGGGTAATCGGTACGTAAAGACGCTAAGTCGCCGGTATTGGAAAGACAATGGCCAATTTGGGTTCTGAACCGGGAAAGCGCCGGTCGCCGCGATGGACGGCCGGCGCTTTCTCCTCACCCGGTAGCGGGTCAGGCGTGGCCCGGCGCGCTCACGGCGGGCTCGCTGGGCGTCTCCTCCCGCGGGGGCGGCAGAGGCGTCCCGCCCTTGCGGCGCTCGCGCCGGGCGCGGGCCTTCTCCTTGCGGTTCTCGACCATCGTGTACAGCGTCGGCACCAGCACGAGGGTGAGCAGCGTGGAGCTGATCAGGCCGCCGATCACCACGACGGCCAGCGGCCGGGAGATGAAGCCGCCCCCCTGGGTGATGCCGAGCGCCATGGGCAGCAGCGCGAAGATCGTCGCCAGCGCCGTCATCAGGATGGGCCGCAGCCGCCGCCGGCCGCCCTCGACGACCGCCTCGTGCAGGGGCATGCCCTGCTCGCGGTACTGGTTGACCAGGTCCATCAGGACGATCGCGTTGGTGACGACGATGCCGACGAGCATCAGCATGCCGATCATCGCGGCCAGGCCGAGCGAGGTGTCGGTCACCAGCAGCAGGCCGATCGCCCCGGTGGCGGCGAACGGGATCGAGACCAGCAGCAGCAGCGGCTGCACCAGGCTGCGGAAGGTCGCCACCATGACGAAGAACACCAGCGCGACCGCCGCCACCAGCGCCAGCCCGAGGCTGCCGAACGCCTCCGCCTGGTCGGCGCTGACGCCGCCGATCTCGACGGAGGCGCCCGCCGGGAGCGACAGCGCGTCCACCCGCTTGCGCAGTTCGGCGGTGGTGGCGCCGAGGTCGGCGCCGGTGGACTTGCCCGACACCGTGGCGCTGCGGTCGCCGTCGATGCGGGTGACCTCGACCGGCCCGTTGACCTGCTTGACCGTGGCGACGTCGCCGAGTTCGACCGTGCCGGCGAGTTTCAGGTCGCGCAGGTCGGCCTGCGAGGCCGGCGCCTTGCCGGGCCGGAGCACGACGTCGGCCGTGGTGCCGTCCAGGGCGATCTGGGTGACCGTGCTGCCCCTGAACGCCTGCGCCACAGCCTGTCCGATGGCGACCTCGCTGAGGCCCTTCACCGCGGCCTTCCTGCGGTCGACCGTGACGTCGATGCGGGGCGCGGTGTCGGCGACGCTGCTGGTCACCTCGGCGACGTCCGGAACGCCGGCCATGGCCCGCTGGACGGTCTGCGCGGCGGTGCGCAGGGTGTCCAGTTCCGCCGCGCGCACGACGACCTGCAGCGCGTTGCCGCCGAAGCCGCCGGCCTGGCCGACGCCGACCTCGCCGATGCCCGGCGTGGCGGCGAGCCGGTCGGTCAGCCGGCGCTCGACCGCGCCCGCGTCGGCGCCGTCGCGCAGCGTCAGCGAGTAGCTGGCCCGGGAGGTCCCGCCATTACGGCCGCGCCCGCCCAAGCCGATGCCTCCGCCGCCGCCCACGGTGACCTGGTACGAGGCCACCTCGCTGGTGCCCGAGACGACCTGCTCGACCTTCTTGGCCATGGCGTCGGCCGCCGCGAGGGAGGTGCTGACCGGGAAGGTCTGGCGGATGCTGATGGTGTTCTGACCGGAGTCCTCGATGAAGCTGGTGCGGATCATCGGCACCAGGCCCAGCGTCCCGATGAAGATCACCATGGCGATGGCGACCGTGGTGATCCGGTGCCGGGTCGCGAAGCGGATCACCGGGACGTAGGCGCGCTGGAGCAGGCCCCGGCGCTCCTTCTCGTCCGCCGCCCGCCTGATCGCCTCGGAGTCGCCGTCCTTGGGCGCCTTCATGAACCAGTAGGCGAGCACCGGGACGACGGTGAGCGCGACCAGCAGCGATGCGAGCAGCGCCACCGTCACGGTGATCGCGAACGGGCTGAACAGCTCGCCGACCAGGCCGCCGACGAAGGCGATGGGCAGGAACACCGCGACGGTGGTCAGCGTGGAGGCGGTCACCGCGCCCGCCACCTCGCGCACGCCGTTCTCGACGGCCTGGCGCTTGGGCTCGCCGTAGGACAGGTGCCGCTTGATGTTCTCAAGGACCACGATCGAGTCGTCCACCACCCGGCCGATCGCGATGGTCAGCGCGCCGAGGGTGAGCATGTTGAGCGAATAGTCGCGGATCCACAGGGCGATCAGCGCGATCAGCACCGACAGCGGGATGGACACGGCCGTCACGATGGTCGACCGCAGCGAGAACAGGAACACCAGGATCACCAGCACGGCCATGGCCAGGCCGAGCAGGCCCTCGGTGGTCAGGCTCTCGATGGCCTGCTCGACCGACGGCGCCTGGTCGAAGATCACGGTGAACCTGGCGTCGTCGCCCAAGGCGGAGGCCAGCGCGGGCAGCTTCGCGCGCACGTCGTGCGAGATCGACACCGCGTTGCCGCCGGACTTCATGGTGACCGCGATGCCCAGGCTCGGCCGGCCGTTGGTGCGGGTCAGCGTGGTGGAGTCGGCGACCCCGAGCTTGACGGTGGCCACGTCGCCCAGGCGCACGGGCTTGGGCTTGGCGGGCGCCCGAGGAGCCCGCGAAGCCGCGGTTCCGGCGGCGCCCGCGGTCCCGGACGCCCCGGGCACGCCACCCTGGCCGCCCGCGCCCGCCCGGCCCTGCCCGGACGCCTGGCCCTGTCCTTGCCCCTGCCCTTGACCCTGTCCCTGGGCGGCGGCGGGCGGGGTGAGGTAGAGGTTCTTGATGTCCTGCACCGAGCCGAGCTTGGTGCCCACCTGGACGCTGAGGGACTTGTCCGACTTCGTCAGCGTGCCCGCGGGCACCGGAGTGCCGGCCGACTGGACGGCCGAGGCGATCGAGGAGGCGCTCAGCCCGTGCTCGGCCAGCTCGTCGTCGTCCGGCTCGATGGTGATCACCTCGTCGCGGGTGCCGGAGACCGACACCTCGCGCACCCCCTCGACCCCACTGAGCGCCGGGACGACCTCGGCGGTGAGCCGGTCGGCCAGCCGCCGCTGGTCGCCGGCCGAGCTGGCGGCGAGCTGGATCACCGGCAGGTCGTCGGTGCTGCCCGTGACGGCCTGCGGGTCCACCCCGTCGGGAAGCTGGGTCTGCACGCGGCCGATGGCCTGCTGGATGCGGTTCTGGGCCGCGTCGATGTCGGTGCCGTAGTCGAACAGCACCTGGACGGTCGCGCTGGACTCGCGGGAGGTCGAGTTCACGCCGGTCACGCCGGACAGCCCGCGCACGGCGTCCTCCAGCGGGCGGGTGACGCCGTCCTCCACGATCTGCGGCGCCGCGCCGGGATAGGAGGCGACGATCGACACGGTGGGGAAGGAGAGCGACGGCAGGAGCTGCTGCTTCAGCGCGGGGATGGTGTACACCCCGAAGGCGGCCACCACGATCGTGATGAGGGCGACCAGGCCGCGGTTGGCGAGGCTCAGTCTGGCGAGTAACGACATCGGTCCATCTCTTGGTCGGGTTCGGCAGGGGCGGCCGGCGCCTGTGGGAGGGGCGCCGCTCGCGGTCGCGGGCCGGTCGCCCGGCACCGTACTTCAAGGCTCATCGCCGCCTGGGCGAAGGGTGTCCGTCGCTGGGAGGGTCTTGTCCTACCGCGAACGTCGTAGGGGAGCGGGAGGGCTACCGCGCGCGGGGGCGCACGAGGCCCGTCTCGTAGGCGATCACGACCAGCTGGGCACGGTCGTGCGCGCCCAGTTTGATCATCGCCCGGTTGGCGTGCGTCTTGGCGGTCATGCGGCTGATGCCCAGGTGGTCGGCGATCTCGTCGTTGGTCAGCCCGGCGGCGACCAGCGTCATCACCTCGCGCTCGCGGTCGGTGAGCACGTCCAGGTGCTCGGGGGTGTGGTCGGGCCGGGCTCCGGGCGCCGACAGGAAGCGGGCGATGAGCCCCTTGGTGGCGCCGGGGGACAGCAGGGCGTCGCCGCGCGCCACGACACGGATGGCGTCCTGGAGCTCGCCGGCCTCGACGCTCTTGCCGAGGAACCCGCTGGCGCCCGCGCGCAGCGCGGCGAAGACGTACTCGTCGATCTCGAAGGTGGTCAGCACCAGCACCCGCACCCCCGCGAGGTCGGCGTCGGAGGTGATCGCCTGGGTGGCGGCCAGGCCGTCCATCCCGGGCATCCTGATGTCCATCAGCACCACGTCGGCCCTGGTGTCCCGGGCGAGGCGCACCGCCTCGTGGCCGGTGTCGGCCTCGCCGACCACCTCCAGGTCGGGAGCGGAGTCGACCAGGACGCGAAAGCCGGCCCGCACGAGGGCCTGGTCGTCGGCGAGCAGCACGCGGACGGTCATACGGCGCTCGCCGCGGGAGCGGGCAGGACCGCGTGGACGCGGAAGCCGCGGCCGGGTGAGGGGCCGACGCTGAACGTCCCGCCCACCGACAGGGCCCGCTCGCGCATGCCCACCAGCCCGTGCCCGGTGCCGGCCGGCGCGAGACCGTCCAGGGAGCCCGGGGAGCCGTCCGGAGGGCCGTCCGCGGCGGGGGTGGCGCCCGGGACCGCCGCGCAGCCCCGGCCGTCGTCGCTGACCTCGACGGTCAGCTCGCGCCGCCCGTAGGCGATGCGCACCCGCGTCGTGGCCGGGCCGGCGTGCTTGCTCACGTTGGTCAGCGCCTCCTGCACGACGCGGAACGCCGTCAGCTCCACCGGGGAGGGCAGCGGCCGGGGGGTGCCCTCCAGATGGCAGTCCACGTCCATGCCCGCCGCGGTGAAGGAGGTGATCAGCTCGGGCAGGCGGTCCAGCCCGGGCGCGGGCTCGGTGGGCAGCTCCTCGGCGCTGCCCGGCCGGCGCAGCAACCCGACCGTGGTGCGCAGCTCGTCCAGGGCCGCCCGCCCGGCCTGGCGGATGTGGCCGAGGGCCTCGCGCGCCTGCCGCGGCTCGGCGTCCATGACGTGCGCGGCCACCTGCGCCTGCACGTTGATGAGCGCGATGTGGTGGGCCAGCACGTCGTGCAGCTCGCGGGCGATGCGCAGCCGCTCCTCCATGACCCGGCGCTCGGCCTCCTCCTCGCGGGTCTGCTCGGCGCGGCGGGCGCGCTCCACCACGGCGGCGATGTACGCGCGGCGGCTGCGCACGGCGTCGCCGACGGCGATGGCCATGCCGATCCACGCGATCTGCCCGGCCACCTGCGGGGTGAGCCAGGCGTCGCCGGACAGGACGATGCGGGTGCCGCCGAGGACGAGCGCGGCGACCACGCCCCATGTCCACGAGACGCGGCGGGGGGTGTGGACGGCGAGGGTGACCAGGGCCACGGCCGAGACCAGGTCGAACGGGGGGCGGGGGCCGCCCGTGATCAGCAGTGTCACCGAGCCCGCCACGGCCAGCGCGGCGACCAGGCGAGGGGAGGCGCGGCGGAACACCAGCGCCAGGCACATCGCCGCCGCCAGGGCCACCGCGGCCGGGGCCGGGCCGGGGATCGGCGGCAGGTCCACGCGGGGCCGGTGACCGGCCGGCGGCCCGAGGACGGTCCCCGCGAAGGTCAGGCACGCGATGAGGGTGTCCACCAGGTACGGGTGGGAGGAGACGGCCTCGCGCAGCCGGGTCACGCGACTCACGCCCACCACGGTACGGCCGCGGCGCCGCTTCCTCCTCGTCCGGGGGGACCGTCCTTCGCTACGGCGATCGTGGTACGCCCGCCACCAGGCGACCTTGACCTCGTCGTTGCCGCGGGGTGGAAATTCTCCGTCAGCCGCTCATAATCGAAAACGTGATCGGTGCGGATACCGGGACGACGGCGGACGAACCCGGGGAAGTCACGAACTACGCGAAAAATTTTCTTGACCCGTTCGTGAACATGGCTTTCTCGTCCTTCGGTGCAGTGTTGCTGCAGGTTGAACAGACGGGCGGGCGCCCAGCTCCTCCGCTTGACGGCCGATGGTAACGGCCCGCCGTCGCCTCCGCGGCGGTCAGGCACAACGGCGAGTCGTACGGCGACACGTGAGGAGACGACATGGCCGGACCGAAACGATCCCCCAGCCTGCTCGGTGAGCTGGCCGCGGAGTTCGCGGGCACTCTGATCCTGATTCTCATCGGAACGGCCGTCGTGGCCCAGGTCGTGGCCGGCGGCCTCGGCGACCACGACAGCATCGCCTGGGCGTGGGGCCTCGGCGTGACGCTCGGCGTCTACACCGCGGGCCGCATCAGCGGCGCCCACCTCAACCCGGCCGTCTCGATCGCCCTGGCGGTGTTCAAGGGCTTCGCATGGCGCAAGGTGCTGCCGTACTCGCTCGCCCAGACCGCGGGCGCGTTCGTCGCGGCGCTCCTGGTGCGGTGGAACTACACCGAGGTCCTCGCCCAGGCCGACCCCGGCCACACGATCAAGACGCAGGGGGTCTTCTCCACCCTGCCGGGCAACGGCACGCTGCCGGTGCACGAGTGGGGGGCCTTCCGCGACCAGGTGATCGGCACGGCCATCCTGCTGTTCCTGGTCCTGGCCGTCACCGACCTGGCCAACAGCGCTCCGGCCGCCAACCTCGCCCCGTTCGTGGTGGGGCTCATCGTGGTGGCGATCGGCATGGCCTGGGGCACCAACGCCGGCTACGCGATCAACCCGGCCCGCGACTTCGGGCCGCGACTGGCCTCCTACCTGACCGGGTACGGGTCGGCGTGGCGAGATCAGTACGGCAACCTCTATTTCTGGGTGCCGATCGTGGCCCCGGTCATCGGCGGCGTGCTGGGCGCCGGGCTGTACCAGGCGCTGGTCGCACGATTCCTGCCCGAGCCGGGCGAGCCGGAGCCGGGTACCGTGCCCACCGAGAGGGAAGCGTCCGATGGGACCCTCAGGGCCTAGCGGCAGACGGCAGGACGGAAGGACGGCAGAGGGCAGGACGGCAGACGGCAGGACGGCAGGACGCCGTGCAGGGCGTGGACGGCGTGAAAGGCGCGAGGCCCGCCAGTGGCCGGGCCACTGAAGGAGGCGATCATCCATGGCTGACTTCGTCGGAGCAGTCGACCAGGGCACGACGAGCACCCGCTTCATGATCTTCGACCACGGCGGCAACGAGATCGCCCGCCACCAGCTCGAACACGAGCAGATCCTGCCCCAGGCCGGCTGGGTCGAGCACAACCCGGTGGAGATCTGGGAGCGCACCCGCGCGGTCGCCGAGACCACGCTGGGCAAGGCGAACCTCTCGGCGGCCGACCTGGTGGCGCTCGGCATCACCAACCAGCGCGAGACGACCGTCGTGTGGAACCGCAGGACCGGCCGGCCCTACTACAACGCCATCGTCTGGCAGGACACCCGCACCGACCGCATCGCGAGCGCACTGGAACGCGAGGGCAAGGGCGAGGTCATCCGCGCCAAGGCCGGCCTGCCCCCGGCGACCTACTTCTCCGGCGGCAAGATCCAGTGGATCCTCGAGAACGTCGACGGCGTGCGCGCGGACGCCGAGGCGGGCGAGGCCGTCTTCGGCAACACCGACACCTGGCTGCTGTGGAACCTCACCGGCGGCACCGACGGCGGCGTGCACGTCACCGACCCCACCAACGCCAGCCGCACCATGCTCATGAACCTCGAAACCCTCGACTGGGACGACGAGCTGCTGTCGTTCTTCGGCATCCCCCGCGCGATGCTCCCCGAGATCCGCCCCTCCTCCAACCCTGAGCTGTACGGCGTCACCCGCGCCACCGGCCCGCTGCGCGGGGAGGTCCCGCTCTCGGGGGACCTCGGCGACCAGCAGGCGGCCACCGTGGGCCAGGTCTGCTTCGGCGTCGGCGAGGCCAAGAACACCTACGGCACCGGCAACTTCCTGCTGCTCAACACCGGCAACGAGCTGGTCCGCTCACAGCACGGCCTGCTGACGACCGTCTGCTACCAGTTCGGCCAGGAGAAGCCGGTCTACGCGCTGGAGGGCTCGATCGCCGTCACCGGGTCGGCCGTCCAGTGGCTGCGCGACCAGCTCGGCATCATCTCCGGCGCGGCGCAGAGCGAGCAGCTCGCCCGGCAGGTGCAGGACAACGGCGGGGTGTACTTCGTGCCCGCCTTCTCCGGGCTGTTCGCCCCGTACTGGCGCTCCGACGCGCGCGGCGCCATCGTCGGGCTGTCCCGCTACAACACCAACGCCCACATCGCCCGCGCGACGCTGGAGGCGATCTGCTACCAGAGCCGCGACGTGGTCGAGGCGATGGAGAACGACTCGGGCGTGCGCCTGGACGTGCTGCGCGTGGACGGCGGCGTGACCGCCAACGAGCTGTGCATGCAGATCCAGGCCGACGTCCTCGGCGTCCCGGTGTCCAAGCCGGTCGTCGCCGAGACCACGGCCCTGGGCGCCGCGTACGCCGCCGGGCTGGCGCTGGGGTTCTGGGGCTCCACCGAGGAACTCAAGCGCAACTGGAACGAGGACCGCCGCTGGCAGCCCACCTGGACCGAGGACCAGCGCGAGAAGGGCTACGCCGGCTGGAAGAAGGCCGTACAACGCACCCTCGACTGGGTCGACGTCGACTGACACAGACCGCCGCCTTCCGGCGGGCCACGACCGGCCCGCCGGAAGGCACGCCCCACAGGCGATCGCCGCTCTCGCCGGCTCCGCCGGAAAGGCCTCAAGGCTCAGACGGGTATCTCTCCGCCGCTCGGGAACGCCTCGCCGGCACCGGCGACAGATAGGGCTCCAACTTCTCGCTCCTGTTACCGGGGTCATGGCAACGGGCGGGACTACTGTCTCTCGTCTGGCCTATGGATCGTCGCAGAGCGTGAAATAACGTTGAGTGATCGATCCGTGACTGTGGTGGCCGGTGTTTTCTGTCGGACGCCGGGGTTACCTTGACAACAGCAGACCGATTCACGTGGCTCAGCGGAGGTCTGGGAGGAGGTCAAGATGGCAGTCTTACAACATATGGACCCACAGCAGCCCGACGACGTGGAAGTCATCGAGCTGACGCACGAGGAGTACGAGGCGGCGAAGGAGCAGGCGCTGCACGGGCTGGGTGTCACCTATGACGAACTGGCTCGACAGGCTAAAGAGCGCCGGTTCGACTCGCTCCAGCACCGCAAGCTCTGGCTCCTCATCCGCGAGTACTGATGGGGCGAAGCTTCACAACGAGGCACGAAAATTCGGAGAATACGTCCAACGTACTCTTAACGCGACCATTTGTGATCACGTCCGGATTTCCGCGGTCATCTCCCCCCGAGACCGCAACGTCGTCATCGTCGCCAAGGGGTTGACGAAGTCGAACCTGATCCCGGAGCCCTTCCCCCTCCGGTATCTCCCGGGGAGCCGCGTCAGGCCATGGATGGACCTGTCGTTTCGGTTCTGCTACGACCCTGAGGGCGAGTACCTGACCGTGCTGTCCTCCTTCGTGGCCATCTATGCGGACCCTGAGGGCGAAGGACGTCTCTGTCACTTCGACTATGAGCGCAACAAGGCAGATGGCTACCCGGAGGCCCGCATCCAGGTGTACGGCGACTCGTCCGTCCTCAAGCAGTGGGGTGGAGAACTTCTGGAACGGGGACTGCACCGCCTGCACTTCCCGGCCGGTCACCGCCGCTTCCGCTGGTGCCTGGAGGACGTGATCGAGTTCCTCGTGAGCGAACGTGTCGTCGAAGGCAAGCCGGGATGGGCTGAGGCGATCGGACCAGGCCGACGCAAGTTCCATCAGATGCAGCTCAAGGCGGCGATCAGGCGTGACATGGATACCGCCATCGCCTACCTGGAGACAGAGGGATACACGGTTACGCGCAAGAAATGATCCATGCGTACAGTCTGGGAGGCTTTCCGAGTGCCGGGATCTTCGCGGGGTCAGAGGGTGCGGAGGTGGTCGATGGCGGCGCGGGCGGCCAGGCCGATGGCGGCGTCGGCTCGGGGTTGGTGCTGGGCCGTGCCGATGGAGCGGGTGAAGACCGCGACCGCGTAGCGGCCGCCGTCGGGGTACTCCACGACGCCGACCTCGTTGCGGAGGGTCGGCAGTGACCCGGTCTTCCCGCTGACCACCACGTCGTCGTAGGGGAACCCGGAGGCCAGGCGGTGCGGCCACACCTGCAGGCCGAGCAGGCGGCGGATCGCGGCGCTCGCCTCGGGGCCCGCCGCCTCGTCCCGCCAGACCATGCCGAGCAGCCGGGTCATCTCGCGCGGCGTGCTGCGGTTGGTGGTGGCGGGGTCGAGCACGCGCAGGCGGGCCAGGTCGCGCGGGTGCGGTGGTCCCTCCAGCGGTCCGAGGTCGGCCTCCAGCGCGGCGAGCATGCCGCGGCAGTCGTGCTCGACGAACGTCCCAGGCAGTCCGAACCGGGCGAGCATGGCGTTCACCGCCTCCAGCCCGACGTGCCGGGCCACGACGTCGGCGGCGGCGTTGTCGCTCACCGCGATCATCAGGTACGCCAGGTCGCGCAGCGAGAGGGTGGCCCCGTCGAGCATGGCGGCCAGCCCCGTGCCGCCCGCCGTGCGCTCGCCGGGCTCGACGCGGCACGGCAGCGCCGGGTCGAGCAGTCCCGCCTCGGCCTGCCGGTAGAACTCGACCAGCAGGGGGAGCTTGAACACCGACGCGAGCACCACCGGGTCGTCGGCCCGCACGCCGACCTGCGCCCCGGTGTCCAGGTCGGTCGCGTGCAGGCTGCCGGTGACCGCGGCGGCGCGGAAGACGGACGCGAGGTCGGGAGGCCGCGTACGGGCGCCCCGACCGTCCGGGCGGGAAGGCCCGGCGGCGGTGTCGTGCGCGGCGGGGGCCCGGTCCTCGCGGGTCATGCGAGCAGGCCGGACGCCGGGCGCGGCCTGACCGCGCGGGGCGGCGCGGTTCCCTCGTGGACCATCCCGGCATTGTCCCGCAGGACGCGCAGGGCCACCGCGCCGAACTCCTCCAACGCCTGGGACGTGCGCTGCCAGGCGACCGACACCCGCCAGGCCAGCGGGGCGCCGAGCAGCGGCCGCCAGGCGACGCCGGCCTGCTCGGCGCGGGGGCCGAAGGCCACGGCCGTGCCGGACATGACCAGCCCCAGCGTGAACTGCGGGTGCCGCCCGATGTGCACCTCGCCGGGCACGTACCCGTGGCGGCGGCACTCCGACAGCGTCTCCTCGTGCAGTCCCGGCTCGCTCTCGCGGGGGAACAGCACCAGGTGGCGCGGCGCCAGGTCGGCCAGGTGGACCGAGGAGAACGCGGCCAGCGGGTCGTCCTCGGCGAGCAGCACGCCCGGGTGCTGGACCAGCACGGGCCCGAACCGCAGCCCGGGGGCGCTCACCGGGTGGCGGATCACGCCGCCGTCCAGGGCGCCGTCGCTCAGCGCCCCCACCTGGTCGGCCGTGCCCATCTCGATCAGGCCGAGCCGCACCTCGGGGTGGGCCTCGCGGAAGCCGGCGAGCAGGGCCGCGATGGCGGACCCGCCCAGGTCGGGCGGCACGCCGACGCGCAGCGTGGCGCCGCCGCCGGTCGCGCGGGCCAGCAGCGCGGGGATGGCGTCCACCCGCTCGACGATGTCGCGGGCCTCGGCGAGCAGCAGCCGGCCCGCCTCGGTGAGCCGGACCTGGCGGCTGGAGCGGTCGAACAGGCGCACGCCCAGTTCGTCCTCCAGGCGTTTGATGCGCTGGCTGAGCGGCGGCTGCGCCATGCCGAGCCGCACCGCCGCGTTGCCGAAGTGCAGCTCGTCGGCGACGACGGTGAAGTAGCGCAGGTGCCGTACCAGGTCCATCACCAGCGACTATATCCAGATCCGTATGAAAATGACGTGCATAGCAATATTGGACATAACGGTCAATCGTCTGCTGTCCTCCTCTGAGTCGAAGGGGGAACGATGAGACGAGTGACAGTGGTGACCGCCATGGCGCTGGTGCCGCTGGCCGTGGCGGGCGGGGTGGTGTGGGCACTGCGCACCGAGGGGTCGGCGCAGGAGACCGCCGCCCTCTACCTGGCCGCCTGGTCCAAGAGCGACTACACCGCGATGCGCGCCATGGTGGCCGCACCGCCGGGCGACTTCGAGCAGTGGTACCGCCGCTTCCACGACGACCTGCGCCTCACCTCCGCCCGCTTCACGCCCGGCGCGGTCAAGGAGGGCGGGACGGCGACGACGGTGGACTTCCGCGCCGACCTGCGCGGTCCGGTCGACTTCGGGTACACCGCCACCCTGCGGCTGGTCGAGCGGGACCGCGCGTGGAAGGTGTCCTTCTCACCCTCCTCACTGCACCGCGACCTCACGGCCGGCGCGCGCTTCCGGGTCACCCAGGTGCCGGCGGAGCCCGCACCGATCCTCGCCGCCGACGGCGCCCGCATCGACACGCCCACCGCCCCGGGCTCGGTGCTCCAGATCGTCGACGGGCTCAAGGCCGAGTACGGCTCCCGGCTGAAGGGCAGGCCGTCGGCCCGCGTGGAGATCGTCAAGGACGGCCGGGCCGTCGAGACGGTGGCGGCCGGGAAGGCCGCGCCGGGCACGCCGCTGCGCACCACCATCGACCTGCGGGTCCACCGGGCGGGGGCGGCGGCGCTGGAGGGGGTGCGCAAACCCGCCTCGCTGGTGGCGCTGCGTCCCTCGACGGGCGAGGTGCTGGCCGCGGTCAACCGGCCGGGCGGCTTCAACCGCGCGTTGCTCGGCGCCTATCCGCCGGGGTCGACGTTCAAGGTGGTGACCGCTTCCGCGCTGGTCGCCGGTGGCATGGCCCCCGGCGACACCGTCGAGTGCCCGCCCGAGCGGACCATCGGCGGGTTCGCCTTCCACAACGCCGAGTTCCACGACTTCGGGCGGCTGTCCCTGGAGGACGCCTTCGCCCACTCGTGCAACACCACCTTCGGCAGCCTGGCGGTGGACCGGCTCGGCGGCGCGCGGCTGGCCGAGGTGGCGCGCGGCTTCGGATTCGGCGCGCCGATCACTCCCGGGGTGCCGGCCGTGCGCGCGGCCTTCCCCGCTCCGCGCGACGACACCGACCTGGCCTCGGCGGCGATCGGCCAGGGCCGCGTGCTGGCCAGCCCGCTGAACATGGCCGCCGTGGCCGCCGCCATCGCCGACGGGACCTGGCGCCAGCCCCGGCTCGTCCCGCCGTCGCTGGTCCCCGCGGGCGGGTCGGCGCCGCGCGTTCTGGAGCCCGCGGTCGTCCGCGCCCTGCGCGACCTGATGCCCGCCGTGGTGAGCGAGGGCACCGCGAGCGGCGTGGACTTCCCCGGCGGGACGGCAGGCAAGACCGGCACGGCCGAGTACGGGTCGGGCCGCATGCCGCCGACCCACTCGTGGTTCATCGGCTACCGGGACGACCTGGCGTTCGCGGTCATCGTCGAGGGCGGGGGCACCGGCGCGGCGGTCGCGGCGCCGGTCGCCGCCCGCTTCCTGTCCCGGCTCGCGACCGGCTGAGGCGCCGGTCGAGGCGTCGGTTGAGACACCGGTTGAGACGACGCCCCGCGCGGGACGACCCACTCGCGGCAAGTGGTCGCCTCACGCGGGGCGGCGGTCTTCGCGAGGTGTCCGCCGTCTCGCCGTGGATCGCGGTGGTGCGCGGGGCCCCGCCCCGGGGCGTCGGTGCGGGCGGCGTCCCGGGGCCGGGCGCGGGGCGGCTCAGTGCCGCGCGCGGGCGGCGACCATGTCGCGGATGCGGTCGGCGGCCCCCACGAACAACCCTGCGGCCTTGAGCAGCCCCGGGTTCGGCGGCGTGTGCGGGTGCGGCCGGGTCGGGGCGATCCTCTTCGCCTTCTCCATCTTGGTGCCGAGCTCCATGGCTCGGTCGGGGCTGATCACCAGGCGCAGTTCCGGCCAGACCTGCTCCTCCTCGTAGGCGATGTGCTCGCGCGCCTCGGCGATGAACTCCGTCAGCATGTCCTCGTACCTGGACTCGCCGGGCTCGTAGTCGATGAGGTCGTTGAGGGTGTACTTGGCCCGCTGCTCCTGCTTGATCGCGTGCTCGGCCAGCTCGTCGCCGTGCGGGACCAGGTGCCGCACGACGGGCCAGAAGTACTCCTCCTCGACCGCCTCGTGCTTGGACTCCTCGATGATGAGCCGGCGCACCTGCTGCTTGCGCTGCCGCATCCGCTCGTCCCCGTCGCCGGTGACGGGCATGTCCTCCAGCTCGACCAGCATCCGCTTGACGTCCTGGTGATCCCGTTCCAGAAACTCGAACACGTTCGCCATGGCTCTGCCTCCCGTGCGATGGCGCGTTCCCCCTTTTGTGGGCTTTGCCCGCATCACCGCAGGTAAACATGGGTTTTGGGTATTCGGCGTTTTTTGTCGGACGGCTCCCGTACGCTCCCCCGCATTCGATCAAGGAAGGGACGGCCGGCATGGCGCCGCAGACTACGTACCTGGAGCTCTCCGAGGACGCCGGAAGCGCCCACAAGTTCTACGAGGTGGCGGTTCTGGGCACCCAGGTGACCATCACCTACGGGCGCATCGGCGAGCAGGGCCAGACCAAGGTCTCGGCGTTCGCGAGCGCCGAGAAGGCCGAGGCCGCCGCGGCGAGGAAGGTCGGCGAGAAGATCCGCAAGGGATACGCGCCCGCCGTGCGCGGGATGCGGCAGCGGCGCGCGGTCACCCGCAGGACCATGGTGAGCGGCCGCTCCACCGCCAGCCAGGCCCCGGTGCTGTGGCGCTTCGCCAGCGGCGCCGCCGCGTTCGGCATCTTCGTCGACGAGGACCGCTGCTGGGTCGGCAACCAGAGCGGCGACGTCTACACCGTCACCCACGGCGGCACCGTCACCGGCCACTTCCGCCTGCCCGACGGCGTCAAGTGCATCGTCGCCGACGACTTCTGGATCTACGCCGGCGCCGACGACGGCAAGGTGTACGACCTGAGCGGCAAGGTGCCGCGGGTGGCCTACGAGATCGCCGAGGACGTCGACATCTACTGGCTCGACATCGACGACGGCGTGCTCGGCGTCTCCGACCGGGAGGGGCGCATCACCACGATCGACCACGAGGACGAGTTCCAGTGGGCCCGCACCGGCGAAGGCAGCGCGGCGTGGATGGTGCGCTGCGACCAGGAGGCCGTCTACCACGGCCACTCGCGCGGCGTCGCGCGGTACGACGCCGCCGACGGCACGCCGGTCTGGCACACCGGCCTCGACGGACAGGTGCTGTTCGGCTGGCAGGACCACGGCGCGGTCTACGCCGGCACCAGCCACAACAAGGTGTACCGCCTGGGCAAGCGCGACGGCGCCGTCGAGGCGGTCTACACCTGCGACGGCGCGGTGTTCTCCTGCGCCGCCGCTCCCGACGGGCGGTTCGTCTTCGCCGGCGACAACCACTCCTCGGTCTACTGCTTCGACCGGTCCGGCAACCGGCTGTGGAAGCTCGCCACCGGGTGCGGCTCGGCGTACTCGATGCAGTTCCTGGACGACCGCCTCTACATCGTGACCACCAACGGCACGCTGGCCTGCGTCGACGCGAACGAGGAGGCGATCAGGGCGGCCCAGGGCGGCACCGTCCCTGAGCCGGTGGACGTCAAGGCCGCCTCCTCCCTGGCCGTGGTGCGGCCCTCCGCCGTCCTGGAGAGCGTCTCCGTCTCGCACGCCGACGGCGGCATCATGGTCGAGTGCGTCCGCGAGGGCGACCGGCTGCGGGTGCGCGTCCTGAGCCCCGGCTACGACCCGGGGTGGAACGTCCAGTTCCCGAAGGGCGTGCGCGAGGCCGGGGCGCGTTACCTGGTCGAGGGCGTCCGCTCCTCCGAGCGCGGCGGCTACTACCGTGCCTACGGCGACATCCGCCGCCTGCTCTGACCACGTCCGCGCCGCCCAGGGCACGAGCGCCTCCGCGAGGCCGCCCGGCCCGGCTCCGCACACCCTGCCGGGCTCCAGGTCAGGCGCGCTGGTGAGCCGCGCCGTGGCCGGGTTCGCCCGGCGGAGCATGGGACGCGATGGGCATCCGGAGACCGGCTCTCTCGTACTGTGACCCTCTCCCGAAGTCAGGGTCTCCGGTAAGAAGCGGGCTCCGCGGCTGTTGGGCTGGGGGAGCGCTGGGTATGTGAGGCTGCGGCGAGGCGTCGCCGTCCCTCACGAGGAGGCTCCCTGTGACCGTGACCGGACAGCCCCCGGTGCCCGTGTCCCGCACCCCCTGGAAGGCCGTGCTCGGCGGCTCCATCGGCAACATGGTCGAGTGGTACGACTGGTTCGCCTATGCCAGCTTCGCCACCTACTTCGCGGCGTCGTTCTTCCCCAAGGGCGACGCCACGGCGCAGTTGCTGAACACCGCCGGCATCTTCGCGGTCGGCTTCTTCATGCGTCCCGTCGGGGGCTGGCTGCTCGGCAGGTACGCCGACCGCAGGGGACGCAAGGCCGCGCTCACCCTCACCGTCACCCTCATGTCGCTGAGCGCGCTGCTGATCGCCGTCGCCCCGACCTACGCGCAGGTCGGCTACTTCGGCGCCGCGGTGCTGCTGCTCGCCCGGCTGCTGCAGGGCCTGTCGGTAGGCGGGGAGTACGCGGCGAGCGCCACCTACCTCACCGAGGCCTCCCACCCCCGCCGGCGCGGATTCTCCTCCAGCTTCCAGTACGTCTCAATGACCATCGGCCAGCTGATCGGCCTCGGCCTGCTGATGGCGCTCCAGCACACCATGACCGACCAGACGCTGCACTCCTGGGGCTGGCGCGTCCCGTTCGCCGTGGGCGCGGTGGGGGCCGTCGTGGTGCTCTACATCCGGCGCGGCCTGCTGGAGACCGAGGCGTTCGAGGAGGAGGAGACCGCGGCGCCCGCGCGGCGCGGCACGATCAAGGGGCTGCTGTCACACAAGAGGGAGTTCGCCCTGGTGGTGGCGCTGACCATGGGCGGGACCGTGGCCTACTACACCTACACCACCTACCTCACCAAGTACCTGTCCAACACCGTGGGCCTGTCCAAGTCGGACGCCACGCTGGTCAGCTTCGTCGCCCTGTCGATCTTCTGCCTGCTCCAGCCGCTCGCGGGCGCCCTGTCCGACCGCATCGGGCGCCGGCCGCTGCTGATCGGCTTCGGCGTCGGCTCGATGCTGGGCACCGTGCCCATCATGACCGCGCTCCAGGGCGCCGAGACCGTCGGCCAAGCGCTGTTGCTCTCCCTGGCCGCGCTGGTCATCGTGACCGGCTACACCTCGATCAACGCCTGCGTGAAGGCCGAGCTGTTCCCGACCCATGTGCGCGCGCTCGGCGTCGCCCTGCCCTACGCCATCGCCAACGCGCTGTTCGGCGGCACGGCGGAGTACGTGGCGCTGTGGTTCAAGGACGCCGGCGTGGAGTCCGGCTTCTTCTGGTACGTCGCCGGCTGCGCGGCGGTCTCGCTGGTGGTGTACCTGACGATGCGCGAGACCAGGAACGCGGCGCTCAGCCGCTCCGAGCGGGCCGGCGACGTCCCCCAGCCGGCCTGACGCCACCGGCACGCCGACCGCCTGAGCGGCAGAGCCAGAACGTCAAGCCCAGAACGTCAAGCCCAGAACGTCAGGGCGGGAACGCCGACGGGCTCGACCGCTGTCGATGGTTCAGGCGACGCTGTCCGCGTGTCGCTCGGCGGCCCCGGCGGGAACGGGCGCCGGGTTGACGATGAACAGGTGCGAGCGGGCGTGCCGGCCCAGCTCGCGCCCGGCGCTGGCGTCCATCAGGGCGGCGATGCCGCCGTGGGTGGGCGCACCGACCACGATGACGCTCGCGCCGATCTGGTTGGCGTGCTCGGCGACCAGCCGCCCGGCGCCGCCGTGGTCGCAGGCGCCGAGGAGCACGTGCCCGACGGCGGGGACGTCGCTGCGGGCGAGCAGTTCCAGGTGCCGCTGCACCGTCGCCCTGGACGCCTCCAGGCTCTCGCCCTCCGCCGCGCCCTCGCCGGTGACGGCGCCCTCCTGGGCGTGCAGCAGGTGGACGGACCTGCCGGCGAGCGCGGCCAGCCGCGCGGCGGCCTCGGTCACCCTGACGGCCGCGGGGGAGCCGTCGATCGCCGCCACGATCGGCGCCCCGCCGCCGCTCGCCGTCGGGCCGCCGCGGTCGTCCTCGGTGTCGCCGTTCAGGGTGACCAGGACGGCCCCGGTGCGCGCGGCGACGCCGGGCTCGGAGGTGGCGGGCTCGGAGGCGGCCTGGCCGCCTTCGGCCTGGACGCGCTCGGCCTCGACCAGGTGCCCGTGCGCGGTGGACAGGATCACGATGCCGAGCACCAGCGCCCCCGCCCCGATGAAGAACGGCACGTGAATGTTGGTGAGCTCGACCAGTTTGCCCGCCGCGAACGGCGCGAGGCCGCCGCCGATGAAGCGGACGAACCCGTAGGCGGCCGACGCGATCGGGCGCTCGACGGGGGCGACGGTCATCACGGCCTGCGTGGTGACGGTGTTGTTGATCCCGATGAAGACCCCGGCCACGATCACCGCGGTCACCAGCACCGGTGGATGCGTCGTCCAGATCGCGATGACCAGCACGGTCACCGCGAACAGGGCGAGGTTGGCGTACAGCGTCCGGGCGATGCCGAAGCGGCTCTGCAGCCAGGGTGCGCCGAACACCGAGAACAGCGCGACGAGCAGGCCCCAGCCGGTGAAGACGAAGCCGAGCTGGATGGCGTCCAGCCCCATCGGGAACGGGGCGTAGCCGAGGACGGTGAAGAACGCCCAGTTGTAGCAGAGCGCGGTCAGCGACATGGTCAGCAGGCCGCGGTGCCGCAGCGCGCGCAGCGGGTCCAGCAGGCTGGTCTTGCGCTGAGGTCGCGGCGTCCGCTCCACCAGCACGACGGTGGCGATCAGCGCGACGGCCATCAGCACCGACACCCCGTAGAACGGGCCGCGCCAGCTCACGTGGCCGAGCAGGCCGCCGAGCAGCGGGCCCACCGCGATGCCGAGGCCGAGCGCGGCCTCGTACAGGATGATCGCGCCCGCGAAGCCGCCGCTGGCCGAGGCCACGATGACCGCGAGCGAGGTGGCGATGAACAACGCGTTGCCGATGCCCCAGCCGGCCCGGAAGCCGACGATCGCCCCGATGCTCGGCGACGCCCCGGCCAGCGCGCTGAACACCACGATGAGCACCAGGCCGGCCATCAGCGTGAACTTGGCGCCGATGCGGCTGGACACCCAGCCGGTGATCAGCATCGCGACGGCCGTGACCACCAGGTAGCTCGTGAAGAGCAGCGTGACCTGGCTGGGCGTGGCGTTCAGCTCGTGGGAGATCGCGGGCAGGATCGGGTCGACCAGCCCGATGCCCATGAACGAGACCACGCAGGCGAAGGCGACGGCGAACACCGCTTTCGGCTGCCTGAACGGGCTCGCGCTCGCTCCGGCGGGATGACCACTCATCAAAACTCCTTGACTGTGGAAACTGGTCCTTCAGGGGCGGGAGAAAACGGGGGACGGTGTCGCGCCGGTATCTGATCCAACAACTCTGATAGGGTTCGAACATACGTACGGCATGCAAGGTGTGGGTCTACCCCACCCCCGAGCAGGCGGCCATGCTGAGTCGCACGTTCGGCTGCGTGCGCGTGGTGTGGAACCGCACCCTGGCCTGGCGGCACGCCCGCTACCACGGCGAAGGCGCCAAGACCGGCTTCACCCAGGCCAATGCCTACCTGACCGCGCTGAAGGCCACCGATGAGCTGGCGTGGCTGAATGAGGTGTCGTCGGTTCCGCTGCAGCAGGCGATCCGCCATCAGCAGGTCGCGTTCACGAACTTCTTCGCGGGACGCGCCAGGTATCCGCGCTACAAGTCCCGCACCGGGCGCCAGAGCGCCGAGTACACCCGCTCGGCCTTCCGCTACCGCGACGGGCGGCTGCTCCTGGCGAAAATGGACGTCCCGCCGGCGTTCGTGTGGTCCTGGCCGGGCATCGATCCGGTGACGATCGACCCGACAACGGTGACCATCTCGCGCGATCCATGCGGCCGCTGGTACGCCTCCTTCGCCGTCGACCTCGCCGTCGACGTCGCCGATCCCGGGCAGGCTCCGGCGACCGGCCGGGTGGTGGGCGTGGACGTCGGGGTGAAGGACTTCGCCGTCACCTCCGACGGCGAGAAGATCGCCAACCCGCGCCACCTGGCGAAACGGGAACGCAATCTGGCCCGCTACCAGCGGCGCGAGGCCCGCAGGAAGCGCGGCTCCAACAACCGGGCCAAGGCCAGGGCCAAGGTCGCCCGTGCGCACCGCGAGGTCCGCGCCTCCCGCGCCGACTTCCTGCACCGTACCTCGGCGCGGCTGGTCGGTGACCACGACGTGATCGTGATCGAAGACCTCAACGTCAAGGGCATGGTGCGCAACCGGAGCCTGGCCAAGGCGATCTCCGACTGCGGCTGGGGCGCTTTTCGCCGCATGCTGGAGT
>NZ_JBHTCG010000029.1:0-119499 GCF_042665155.1 Sphaerisporangium rhizosphaerae
ACCCACCAGGAGTTCGAAGCCCTCTGGGTCAGGGCCACGCACCACCTCGACGAACGGGGCTAACAGGCCAGATCACCCAGGGCTCCGCCTAGAATTCCCACGTTCCGAATAAGACTCTCCGCCACTACCGTCCGGCCGTCTTGCCGCCGGTGAAAGTTCCATCCGGACGCTCGCCCGGAGGATGTATTACGGTGACCCGCCGCCCGGTGACCGGGCGGCGGGCGTGGCACCGCGACGTGGCCGCGGGGCGCCTGCCGCGCGGCCCGGCGCCGGTCGGACCGATCAGCCCGGCAGGCGGATGGGGTTGACGATGTCGGCGTAGATGAGCAGGCTGCTCATGGCGATCAGGAAGATCGCGACCGTGTACGTCAGCGGCAGCGCCTTGGCGATGTCCACATGCCCCGGCATCGGGCGGCGGCGCACCCGGGCGTAACCGCGCTTGATTCCCTCCCACAGGCCGCCGGCGATCTGGCCGCCGTCCAGCGGCATCAGCGGGATCAGGTTGAACATGCCGATCGCGAGGTTGAACCCGGCCAGGAGCTGGATGAAGCCGGCGATCTTGTTCTCCAGCGGGATGGCCGCCGCGGCGATCGCGCCGCCCAGACGCCCGGCGCCGACGACGCTCTGCGGGCTGTTGAGGTCACGCTCGGCGCCGCCGAAGGCCGCCTGCCAGACCCCGACGAGCCTCTGCGGCAGTTGCAGCAGTGCCGAGCCGGTGCGCCTGACCAGGTCGGCCATGGCGCCGACGACGTACCCGAGCCCCTGCTTCTCCACGACGAGGGTGGGGCTGACGCCGAGGAAGCCGACGTTCTTGTCCAGCTTCTCCGGGTCGTCGAGGGAGGGGCGATCTTGCGCGATGAGCGTGGCGTTCAGCGTCATCGGCCTGCCGTCGCGCTGGATGCCGATGGCGACCGGGCCCGCGCCATGGGTGCGGATCAGCGTGCTGGCGTCGTCCCAGGAGTTCACCGGCCTGCCGCCGAACGAGACGATCTTGTCCTTGGCCCTGAGCCCGGCGAGCGCCGCGGGCGTGGACCGGTGGGCCGGGGTGCACTGCTGGCCCTTCTCCTGCTCGGCCACGGTGACGACGCACTTGGAGACCTCGGCGACCACGGGCTTGGGCACCGAGATGCCGAAGCCCATCAGCACGATGGCGAACAGCACGAAGGCCAGCACGAAGTTCATCGCGGGACCGCCGATGAAGATGACGACCTTCTGCCACCAGGGCTTGCGGTACAGGACGCGGTCGGCGTCGCCGGGCTTGACCTCCTCCAGCGCCGCCTGCCTGGCGCTCTCGATGAGCGCCTGCCACGGCCCGGTGGAGATGTTGCGAAGCTTGTTCGGATCATCGTTGGGCCGGGGGGGAAGTGCCCCGATCATGCGGATGTAGCCGCCCAGCGGAATCCACTTGAGGCCGTATTCGGTATCGCCGCGGCGGCGCGACCACATCGTGGGCCCGAAACCGACCATGTACTGCGTGACCTTGACGCCGAAGAACTTCGCGGGCACCAGATGGCCCAACTCGTGCAGGGCAATGGACGCGGCCAACCCGACGAAGAAGATGAGAAACCCGGCCACTGCGAGCCAGCTCATAGGTGCTACCCCCACGTCGGAGAAGATGCCTTCTGTTTGGATTGCCCGTTCCGAGCGTAACCGAACGCGCGAGGGCTTCGACCGCCGCCGGAAAACAACACTCAACGACCAAGCGTAGGAGTGACTTGCGCGCGGTGGAGCGAATCGGGAGACTGCATTGACGGTACGCAATCATGTAGACACCGTGGGATATGAGTCGGCGTAGCCTAATTTGCCGGTTCTGTTCCCAAGGACCAAGGGAGCACCTTGATACGCATCCTGGTTGCCGAACACCTCCCTCTCGTCCGCCGGGGCCTCGTCGCCTCGCTGAACGGCGAGAAGGATCTCATGGTGATCGCCGACGTCGCCTCCGGCGAATACATCGTGCCGGCAGCCATGGAACTCACCCCGGACGTGGCTGTGGTCGACGTCGACCTCCCCGACGTCGACGGGCTCACCGCCGCCGCGCGCCTGCACCAGAAGGCGCCGCGCTGCAAGGTGCTGCTGCTGTCGGCCCGGCCGAACCCCGGGCAGGTGCGCCGGGCCTTCGCCGCCCACGCGCTCGGCTTCCTGAGCACGAACGTGGCGCCCGAGCATCTGGCCGACGGCATCCGCCGCGTCGCCTCCGGGCGTAAGGCCGTCGACTCCGACCTCGCCATCGCGGCGCTCACCTCGGCCGACAACCCTCTCACCCCCCGCGAGCAGGACGTCCTGCGCATCGCCGCCCAGGGCGCCTCCTCCAAGGAGATCGCCGCCAAGCTCTATCTGTCTGTGGGAACGGTCCGAAATCACCTGTCGCGCATCATCTGCAAGACCGGAGCCCGCAACCGCGCCGACGCGGTGCGCATCGCCGCCGAGACCGGCTGGCTCTGATCGCGATGGGCGCGGGCGCTACGGCCGCCAGATGAGGATCAGCGCGCAGTCGTCGTTGTGCCCGGCCGACATGGAGTTGACCAGGGGGCGGGCGCCGTCGTGGAAGCCCGAGGGCACCAGCCGCTCGGCCTCGCCGAGCAGCCGGTCGAGCCCGGAGTCGATGTCGCGCCCGGGCTGCTCGATCAGGCCGTCGGTGTAGAGCATCAGCGCGTCGCCCTTGCGCAGCACGCCGCTGTCGGGCTCGCAGTGCAGGTCGGGGACGACGCCCAGCACGACGCCCTTGGCGGCCGACACCTGCCAGGTGCCCGTGCCCGCGTCGAACTTGACCACCGGCGGATGCCCGGCGGAGGTGATCTGGTACGCCCCCGTGGACAGGTCGAGCCGGAGGTGGACGGCGGTGACGAAGCCCTCGCCCTCGGGCTGGCGGTGCAGGTAGGCGTTGCAGGCGGGCAGGAAGGACTCGACCGACCCCAGCAGCCCGCCGAAGGTGCCCGAGAGCATCAGCGCGCGGGTGCCGGCGTCCACGCCCTTGCCCGACACGTCGACCAGGGCGACCTCGAGAACGTTCCCGTGGCGCATGGAGACCAGGAAGTCGCCGCCGAAGGAGGAGCCGCCCGCCTGCTTGAGCACGACCCGCGAGCCCCACTCTTTACGGTTGAGCGGCGGCAGCTCGCCCTGCCGCTTGAGGCGGTCGCGCAGTTCGAGCAGCATCACGTCCCCGCGCAGCCCCTGGACGCCCAGCTTGCCGCGCGTGCGGGCCATGAGGAAGGCGAGCACCGTCGTGAACCCGATGGTCACCAGCAGCCCCGCGCCGACGGAGCGCACGCCGAGCGTGGCCGCGATGTAGCCCAGCGCCACGGCGACGGCGCCCACCAGGACGGCCAGGCTGCGCATGCGGAGTTGCAGGCCCCCGACGAGGGTGGCCAGGATGAACAGGCTCGGTGAGAACCACTCGGTGGAGACGCGCGCGGCGAGGGCGCCGAGCGCCAGCGTGGCGACGCTCAGCGTGATGAGCAGGTTCCGGTCACGCGCCAATGGCCCCCTCCGCAGGAACCGCACGATCCGCACCAGGAACGGGATGCGAACCAAGATCGCGCGGAGCCGCGGGGGGATCAGCGGCGCCGGACGGGAAGTCATGATGCGCTCGACTCTATCTGCCCATCTGCCGTTTGGGCAGCCGACTTGACCAAGACCTTGATCATTAAACGGGGATATTAGGTGGCCGATCCGGTTTGCCCGGTCATAACGTTGGCCAGGTGAACAGCGAACAAAGCACGCGGCCGGGCATGGTCATCCGTCCCATCGACGAGTCGGAATGGCGGGCATGGCTCGACGTGGACGAAGAGGCGTTCTCCGAGGACAACTCCCCCGCCCGCGCCGATGCGTTCAGGTCGCTGCTGGAGTTCGACCGGTCGCTCGGGGCCTTCGACGGCGACCTGCTGGCCGGGGTGGTCGCGGGGCTGACCTTCACGATGACCGTCCCCGGCGGCCCGAAGCCGGTCTGCGGCGTGACCGCCGTCGCCGTGCTCCCCTCCCACCGGCGCCGGGGCGTGCTCACCTCGCTGATGCGGCGGCAGCTCGAGGGGCTGCACGAAAGCGGTGAGCCGGTCGCGGCGCTGTACGCCACCGAGGCCGCCATCTACCAGCGGTTCGGGTACGGCAGGGCCACCGACAACCTGTTCCTCACCATCCCCGCGCGCTCCCCGTTCGCCGTGCACGCGCCGGTCGACCCCTCACTGCGGTTGCGCGTCGTCAGGCCCGCGGCCGAGGCCCGGGCGGACCTGCAGAAGGTGTTCGACACCGTGCTGCCGACCCGTCCCGGCCTGTACGCCCGCAACGACGCCAAGTGGAACATCCTGATGGCCGACGACCCTGACCACCGCCGCGGGGGCAGCGCGCTGCGCTGCGTGATCGCCGAGGACGACGCGGGGCCGCGGGGGTACGCCCTGTTCCGGGTCAAGCCGGGGGTCACCGAGAACGACGTGCCCGACGGCGAGCTGCGGGTGGTCGACCTGTTCGGCCTGGACCCCGCGGCGTACGCCCTGCTGTGGCGCCACGTCCTCGACCGCGACCTGTGCTCGCGGGTGCGCGCCCCCATCCGCCCGGTCGACGACCCGATCATGCACCTGCTCGCCGAGCCCCGCCTGCTGAACGCCGGGTTCGTGGACGAGATGTGGGTGCGGGTGGTGGACGTCGACAGGGCGCTCGCCGCCCGCGCGTACGCCGCGCCCGTGGACGTCGTCCTTTCCGTCCAGGACACCGTGTGCCCGTGGAACGCCGGGCGCTGGCGGCTGTCGGCCGGCGCCGGCGGGGCCGTCTGCGCCCGCACCACCGACCCCGCCGACGTGGAGCTGCCGGTGAGCGTGCTCGGCGCGGCTTACCTGGGCGGGCGGACGCTCGGCGCCTACCAGGCCGCGGGCGTCGTCCGCGAGACCCGCCCGGGCGCGCTGCGCGCCCTGTCGGCCGCGATGGCCTGGGACGTCGCGCCGTGGGGCGGCATGATCTTCTGACACCCGCCGGGTTTCCGGCGGCGCTGTTCTAGGCTTGGCCCATGGCACTGCAGAGCTTGCAGATCACCGCGATCACGGCGATGCGGGCGCGCGACGTCTCGCGTCCTTCGTCCGACCAGCAGGAGGCCGCCGACCGGCGGCCGCTGCGCGACGAGATGGCCCGCAAGGCCGACGCCCCGCGCAAGGGCGAGCCCGCTCGCAAGCCCGAGCCGCCGCGCAAGCCCGATCCACGCCGCCGCAAGGACGCCTAGCGGCTCAGCGGCTCAGCGGCTCAGCGGCCCGGCAGGGGCGGGATGCCGCCGCCGGTCTCGTAGGCCGAGATCTGGTCGATGCGGCGCTGGTGGCGCTGCTCTCCGGAGAACGGCGTGCTCAAAAAGACCTCGACGAAGCGCGTGGCCTCCTCCAGGGAGTGCATGCGGGCGCCCAGGCTGATGACGTTGGCGTCGTTGTGCTGCCGCGAGAGCGAGGCGGTCTGCTCGCTCCAGGCCAGCGCCGCGCGGACGCCGCGCACCTTGTTCGCCGCGATCTGCTCGCCGTTGCCCGACCCGCCGATCACGATGCCGAGGGACCCTGGGTCGTTCACCACGCCCTCGGCGGCGCGCAGGATGAACGCCGGATAGTCGTCCTCGGCGTCGTACACGAACGGGCCGTCGTCGACGACGTCGTGGCCGTGCTCCTTCAGCCAGGAGACGAGGTGGTTCTTGAGTTCGTAGCCGGCGTGATCGGCGGCGATGTAGACGCGCACGCGCCCATTGTCGCAGCCCGGCTTCCCTCGGGTCCATCGGGCCGCGCCGTAGGCGGATCACCGGCCCCCACCGGCGCGGATTCCGTTAGAGTAATAGGCGCTTGGCCACATGACCCCTTACAGGAGAGTTTCATGCGTGAGATCCGCGTGATCGGGGACCCCGTCCTGCGTACCCCCGGCGAGCCGGTCACGTCCTTCGACCGCGATCTTCGGCGGCTGATCGACGAGATGATGGAGACGATGTACGCCGCCGACGGCGTCGGCCTGGCCGCCCCGCAGATCGGGGTGTCCAAGCGGCTGTTCGTCTACGACGCCAGCGGGCGCAAAGGGCACGTCGTCAACCCCGAGCTCACCATCGACGACGCCGAGGAGGTCCTCGACGAGGAGGGCTGCCTGTCGGTGCCCGGCCGCGACACCGGCAAGCCGCTGTACGCTCGCACGCCGCGCGCGGCGGGGGTGAGCGTGCGCGGGTTCGACCGGCTCGGCCGGCCGGTGCGCCTGAAGGCGCGAGGGCTGCTGGCCCGTTGCTTCCAGCACGAGTACGACCACCTCGAAGGGGTCATCTACGTCGACCGCCTGCCCAAGAACGCCGCCCGCGACATCCTGCTGCGCACCCCCTGACGCGTCACCGGGTCACGGAGCGCGTCGTCAGGCGGCCCTGGGGCCGCCCGGCGTCATGGGCGGTCGTCGTGCCCCACGGGCACGGGCGCCGCGCGTCGGGGCTTCCGCAGGCGGGCGACCAGCCACAGCAGGGGCCGGGCGACCAGGCCCAGGCCGGCCAGGAGCAGCGCGGCGACGACGACCCACTCGTTGGAGCCGCCGGGACCGTACACGTGGCCGCGCCGCCCGGTGTCGAAGGCCGGCGAGGTGGCGCCGGCGGTGAAGGTGCCGCGCTCGCTGCCGTAGAACCCGATGTCCTGCCGCACGTCCCTGCCGTCGCGCGAGCGGAACGTGCCGGTCCACGAGCACTGCTCGTGGCCGGGATGCTGGATGCAGTCGAGCCGGCGGGCGGTGAAGGTGCCGGGGATTCCGTCGCCGCGCAGGGCCGCGATGGCCGGCCCGGCGTTCTGGACGGCCAGCAGCATGAGCAGCAGCCCGCCGAGCGCCAGCGCCATCTCGAACGCGCTGACGCGGCGCGCCGTACGGACCGACGGCTTCACCGCGACCGCCCTCCTCACTACAGTTGCAGGGACTTGACCTCGAGGTACTCCTCAAGGCCGAACTCCCCGAGCTCACGTCCGACCCCCGACTGCTTGTAGCCGCCGAACGGGGCCGAGGTGTTGAACCGGCCGCCGTTGATCGCCACCTGGCCGGTGCGCAGCCTGCGCGCCACGGCAACCGCCTCCTCCTGCGTGCCGCCCCACACCGCGCCGGAAAGTCCGTAGGGGGTGCCGTTGGCGATGTCCACGGCCTCGTCGACGGAGGTGTAGGGGATGAGCGACAGCACCGGGCCGAAGATCTCCTCCTGCTCGATGACCATGCCCGGCGCGACGCCGGCGAAAACGGTCGGCTCGACGTAATAGCCGCGTTCGAGCGGCCGGTCGCCGCCGCCGGCGACCAGCCGGGCGCCCTCCTCCTGACCCCGGTTGAGGTAGTGGACCACGCGCTCGCGCTGGGCGGCCGACACCAGGGGGCCGAGGCGGGTGCCCTCCTCGAACGGGCCGCCGAGGGTGTAGGTGCGGGCGAGGGCCGCGGCCTGGCCGGCGGCCTCGTCGTACCGGTCACGGTGCACGAGCATGCGGGTGAGGGCCGAGCACGTCTGGCCGGAGTTGATGAACGCCCCCGCCACTCCGAGCTTCACCGCGGTCGCCAGGTCGGCGTCCGGGAGGATCAGGTTGGCCGACTTGCCGCCGAGCTCCAGCGCGACGCGCTTGACGGTGTGGGAGGCCAGCGCCGCGACGCGCCTGCCCGCCCCTGTGGAGCCGGTGAAGGACACCATGTCGACGCCGGGGTGAGAGGCGATGGCCTCGCCCACGACCGGCCCCGGGCCGCTGACCATGTTGAACACCCCGGGGGGCAGCCCGGCGTCGTGCAGGATCTCGGCGAAGGCGTAGGCCGCGAGCGGGGCGACCTCGCTCGGCTTGAGCACCACCGTGCACCCGGCGGCGAGGGCCGGGGCGACCTTGCACACCACTTGGTGCAGAGGGTAGTTCCACGGGGTGATCGCGCCGACGACGCCGACCGGTTCGCGCAGCACCAGCGAGTCACCGACACGGGTCTCCCGATCGCACCGCTCCTCGGCCAGACGGGCGTGGTCGGCGAGCACCGCGGCGGGCATCAGGGTCTGCACCTTGAGCGCGAAGGCGTACGGGGAGCCCATGTCGGTGGCGATGGTGCGCGCCATCTGCTCGGCGCGTTCCTTGAGCAGGTCGGCCGCCGCTTTGAGGATCTTGCCCCGGTCGGCGGCGGCGGTGCCCGACCACGCCGGGAACGCGGCGCGGGCGGCGGACACGGCCCGGTCGACGTCACCCGGGGAGCCCGCGGGCACCCGGTCGATGACCTGCTCGGTCGACGGATCGACGACGTCGATGCCCTCACCGGACGAGGAGGATACCCAGGCTCCTTGCACGTAAAGCTGACGCATGCCCCTCGATTCTCGCGCGCGGTCGTCGCGGCGGACGGTCACCCCGCCGGGCGGCGCGCCCGCGCCGCCCGGCGGGCGCGACTGCCGAGACCACGGTGCCACGCCGCCGCCACCATCTGCCGCCTGTCATCTCACATAACGGTCAGGGAAGGAGAACGGATCGAGTTGACCATGGCTTTCATGCAGGGCGCAACCCTCCGCACGCATCCGGTCACGGACGGGCCGCGGCCCGGCCGTCAGTCGAAGATCGGATCCCGGGTGCGCGAGCGCTTCAGTTCGAAGAACCCGTCGGTGCCGGCGACGAGCCGCACGCCGTCCCACAGCCTGGCGGCCGCCTCCCCCTTGGGGGCCGGCGAGATCACCGGGCCGAAGAAGGCGACGCCTTCCACGGAGATGACGGGCGTGCCGACCTCCTGCCCGACCAGGTCGATTCCGTGCGCGTGCGACCGGCGCACGGCGTCGTCGAAGTCGGTGGAGTCGGCGGCGGCGACGAGCTCGCGGTCCAGGCCGGCCGCCTCCAACGCGTCGGCGAGCAGCGCGCGCAGGGCGGCGACGGCGTCGAAGTCCTCCTCGCCCTCGGCGGGCCTGAGGCGGCGCTCGTTGTGGATGCGGACGCCGATCTGGGTGTAGAGGTCGCCGATGACGTGCTCGCCGTACTTCTCGGCGGCGGCCTGCACGACCCGGACCGGGGCCATGGCGTCACGGAGAAACTCGCGGTACTGCTCGGGGATGTCCTTGTCCTCGTTGAGCACGAACAGGCTCATGATGTGCCATCGCGGCTCGACGGGCCGTACCTTCTCCACCTCCAGCACCCAGCGCGAGCTCATCCAGGCCCATGGGCAAAGGGGGTCGAACCAGAAGTCCACCGGGGTTCGTTCAGTCATGGCCAGCTTCCCTGCTCCTGCTCGTGGCGGATGTCCCGATACATCTGCCAGCCCCGGCCACGCGTGGGCTATTCCCAATTCCTGGTATCTCGGTGGGAAATCATTTCACCCGCGACCCCTGATGTCCCTGCACCGGTGCGGCATCATGGCGCCCGACGTGGCAGGATTCATGCATTCCTCTCGCGAAGGGGCAGAGGAGATCGGCGATGAGGAGCGGATGTGGCAGGCAATCTGACCCGTGACGAAGCCCGGGTGCGGGCTCGTCTGCTCAAGGTGCGGTCCTACTCGGTCGAACTCGACCTCACCGAGGGCGAAGAGCGCTTCGAGAGCGTCACCACGGTCCGATTCTCCTGCGCCGAACCGGGCGCGACGACCTTCATCGAGCTGGCCGAGGCGAAGATCCGCAAAGCCGTCCTGAACGGCGCCGAGCTCGACGTGACGACCTACGACGCCGAGACCGGCCGCCTGCCGCTGCCCGGCCTGGCCGCCGACAACGAGCTGCTCGTCGACGCCGACTGCAGCTACATGCGCACCGGCGAGGGTCTCACCCGCTTCGTCGACCCGCTCGACCAGAAGGTCTACCTGCACTCGCAGTTCGAGACGGCCGACGCCCACCGCATGTACGCCTGTTTCGACCAGCCCGACCTGAAGGCCGCCTTCGAGCTCGGGGTGCTGGCGCCCTCCGACTGGGAGGTCATCTCCAACGCCGCCCCCGACTCCGTCGAGGAGCTCGAGGAGCACCAGGGCCGCCACGGCACGCTCCAGCGCGCCAAGCGCTGGCACTTCCCGCCCACCCCGGTGCTGTCGACCTACATCACCGCCCTGGTCGCCGGCCCCTACGCCGTGGTCCGCGACGAGCACGACGGCATCCCGCTCGGCGTCTTCTGCCGCGCCTCCCTGGCCGAGCACCTGGACGCCGGCAACATCTTCGAGGTCACCAAGCAGGGCTTCGACTTCTTCCACCGCGTGTTCGGCCTGCGCTACCCGTTCGGCAAGTACGACCAGGTGTTCGTCCCCGAGTTCAACGCCGGGGCCATGGAGAACGCCGGCGCGGTCACCTTCCTGGAGGACTACATCTTCCGCTCCCGCGTCACCGACGCCATGGTGGAGCGCCGCGCCGAGACGATCCTGCACGAGATGGCGCACATGTGGTTCGGCGACCTGGTCACCATGCGCTGGTGGGACGACCTGTGGCTGAACGAGTCCTTCGCCACCTACATGTCGGTGCTGTGCCAGGCCGAGGCCACCCGCTGGGGCCAGGGCGCCTGGACGACCTTCGCCAACGTGGAGAAGTCCTGGGCCTACCGCCAGGACCAGCTGCCCTCCACCCACCCGATCGCCGCCGACATCCCCGACATGCAGGCCGTGGAGGTCAACTTCGACGGCATCACCTACGCCAAGGGCGCCTCGGTGCTCAAGCAGCTGGTGGCCTACGTCGGGCTCGACAACTTCCTCGCCGGCGTGCGCGACTACTTCGACGAGCACGCCTGGGGCAACACCGAGCTGAAAGACCTGCTGTCGGCGCTCGAGCGCACCTCCGGCCGCGACCTGTCCTCCTGGTCCAAGGAGTGGCTGGAGACCGCCTGGGTCAACACGCTGCGCCCGTCCTTCACCGTGGACCCCGAGGGCCGGTTCCTGCACTTCGAGGTGCTCCAGGAGGCCCCGGCCGACTACCCGACCCTGCGCTCGCACCGCGTCGCCATCGGCCTGTACTCCCGGGTGAACGGCTCGCTCACGCGGGTCAAGCGGGTGGAGCTCGACGTCGTGGGCGCCCGCACGGCCGTGCCCGAGCTGGCCGGCGAGGCTCAGCCCGACCTGATCCTCGTCAACGACGACGACCTGACCTACGCCAAGATCCGCCTGGACGAGCGCTCCATGCGCACGCTCGTCGACGGCGGCATCGCCGGCTTCGCCGAGTCGCTGCCGCGGGCGCTGAGCTGGTCGGCCGCCTGGGACATGACCCGCGACGCCGAGATGGCCACGCGCGACTACGTCCGGCTGGTCACCTCCAACGTCCACGCGATCGCCGACATCACGGTCCTGCAGACGGTTCTGCGCCAGGCGCGCCTGGCCGCCCAGCAGTACGCCGACCCGGCGTGGCGGGCCACCGGCCTGGCAGAGCTCTCGGCGGCGCTGCGCCGGCTGATCGCCTCGGCCGAGCCCGGCTCCGACCACCAGCTCGCCTATGTCAACGCCTTCACCGCCGGGGCCACCACCACCGAGGACCTCGCCTTCGTCAAGGGCATCATCGAGGGCACGTCGGTCCCCGAGGGCCTGACCGTGGACGCCGACCTGCGCTGGACGCTGACGCACGCGCTGGTGTCGGGGGGCGTGCTGTCCGCCGGCGACATCGCCGAGGAGCTGCGGCGCGACCCGTCGGCCCGGGGCGAGCAGTCGGCGGCCATGTGCCAGGCGGCCATCCCGACCCCCGAGGGCAAGGCCGAGGCCTGGTCCAAGATCACCGGTGGCGCGCTGAGCGGCGCGGCGCTGCGCTCGACCATCGTCGGCTTCATGGACCCCGACCACGTCGAGCTGCTCCAGCCCTACGGCGAGCGGTTCTTCCAGGAGGTCGGCCGCATCTACAAGAGCTGGCCCTCCGACAGCGCCCAGCGGTTCGCGATGGGGTGCTACCCGGCGCTGCTCATCGACCCCGGGACGGTGGCGAGGACGCAGGACTACATCTCCGCCGAGCAGCCGGTGCCGGCGCTGCGCCGCCTGCTGATGGAGGGCGCCGACTCCATCGGCCGGGCCCTGCGCGCCCGCGCCAAGGACTCCTCGGCCGTCTGATCCACCCCTCCTCCGGGGCCCGCCCGCCGGCGGGCCCCCTCGCTCTGAGGTGCACCCTCCTTTGAGCCCGGCCCGCCTGGTGTCCAAGTCCGGTTGAACGCCAGGCGGGCCGGTCGGCCGCGCATTCCGCGGCCGAGCCTCTCAGCGGGCTGTAAGCCTCCTGCAAGCGTTCCGCGGTGACATGAGAGCCAGCGAAAACGGCAGCGGCCGTTCACAGCGGGCCACGACCGGTCTACTGTGCGCGCTGTCACCGTAAGCCGGGAGGCCCCCCATGATCGCTCTCGCCGTCGTCGGCGTCCTCGCCCTCGTGTCGCTCTTCCTGGTGGTCTCCACCTACAACGGGCTGGTGCGCAGGCGCGGCGCGGTGGACAACGCCTGGGCCCAGATCGACGTCCAGCTCAAGCGCCGCCACGATTTGATCCCGAATCTGGTGGAGACCGTGAAGGGGTACGCCGCGCACGAGCGCGGCACCCTGTCGGCCGTGGTGGCGGCCCGCGGGCAGGCCCTCTCGGCCCAGGGCCCGCGCGACCAGGCCTCCGCCGAGAACCTGCTGTCCGGCGCGCTGAAGAGCCTGTTCGCGGTCTCGGAGGCCTACCCCGACCTGAAAGCGGACCACAACTTCGCCGCCCTCCAGGACGAGCTGGCCACCAGCGAGAACCGCATCGCCTACTCGCGGCAGTACTACAACGACGCCGTCCTGACCTACAACAACGGCATCCAGACGGTGCCGGCGAACATCGTGGCCGGCATGACCGGCTTCCAGGCGCGCGAGTACTTCCAGGCGCCGGGCGAAGAGCGCGGCCCGGTCCAGGTCCGTTTCTGACGCCCCCGATCCGATGATCTTCGTTTGGGCCGCGGCCGCCGCCGTCGCGCTGTGGCTGGCCCTGCTCGCCGCGATGGCCTTCGCCACCCGCAATCCGGGCATCACCCCGGGGCCGCCCACCAGCGAGCTGGGCGAGGAGTCCCCCGCCCTGGTGGACCTGATCACCGGCGACTGGCGCCTGTGCGACGAGGCCGCCTCCGCCACGCTGCTCGACCTGGCCGCCAAGGGCGCGGTGCAGATCGAGGAGATCGGCCCCGAGCTGTCGCTGGTGCGGCTCGGCACGCCCCGAGCACCGCTCGCCCCATACGAGAAGCTGGTGCTGGACCACGTGGCCTCGCTCGCCACCGACGGCGTGGTGGCCACCGGAGCGCTGGCCGAGGGCGCGAGGAACCTCGGCCGCTGGTGGAAGAGCTTCCGCAAGAAGGTCATCGCCGAGGCCCGCGAGAAGGGCCTGTCGCGTCCGCGGTGGAGCCGCGCGCAGGCCGTCCTGCTCACCGCCGCGGCGGCCGTGCCCGCCGTCGCCGTGGGCGTCGCGGTGGCCGCCACCGCGGACGACGGCCATGAGGGAGGCGGCATCGGCGCGGGGTTCATCGCGCTGGCCGTGCTGAGCGCTCTGATGGACAGGTTCAACGGCGAGCGCGGCACGGCACAGGGCGCCCGGGTCGCCGGCCATTGGCTGGGCGTGCGCGCCCACCTGTCCGGCGGCGGCTTCGCCGACCGGCCCGCCGCCTCGGTGACGATCTGGGGGCGGCATCTGGCGTACGCCGCCGCCCTGGGCCTGGCCAGGCGCGCGGTCACCAGCCTGCCGGTCAGCGTCCCCGCCGACGACAAACGGGCCTGGTCGGACTTCGGGGGCATGTGGCACGTGGTGGACGTGCGCTACCCCCGCCGCATCCTGTGGGGGCGCCCGCCCTGGCCGGTGATGTTCGGCGGGGTGGTCGCCGGGCTCGCCGCGGGGTTCTGGCTCTGGCTGCTGGGCGTCGTCGCCAAGGCCCTGACCGACTGGCCGGACGCGCTGGTCATGCCGGTCGCCTACCTCGGCGCGGCGGTGGCGGCGGGCGTCCCGATCGCCTTCGCCATCGCCGACCTGACCACCAGGACCGAGGTCGAGGGCCAGATCGTCCGGCTGCGGGCCTTCCGGGTGGGCGGGGACGAACATCCCAAGTACGCCTACTGGGTGGCGCTGGACGACGGCCGGCGGCGTCAGGTCAAGGCCCTCGGCGCCGAGGAGGAGCTGTGGCGCCCGCTGGCCGAGGGCGACAGGGTCAGGGCCCGGGTCGGGCGAAGGCTGGGCTGGATCCGCGAGATCGAGATCGTCGAGCGGTCGCGGCACCGCGGCGCGGCGTCCTACGACGACACCGGCGAACACGTCCTGCACGCCCCGGAGAACCTCGGCGAGGTCCCCCTCCGCGCCAGGGACGACGCCCACGGCCCCGACCACCCCGCGGACCCGTTCGCGCCGGCGGCCGAGGCGAGCCCCCTCACCCCCGCGGACCCGTTCGCGCCGGCGGGTCTGGTGACGCCAGACGACCTGCGGCGCGTCCTCGGCGTCGCGGTGGGCGCGGCCGGGCCGTACCCGGACGCGCTGCCCACGCCGGCCTGGCTCGCCGTGCGGTCCTGCCGCTACCGGGCGACCGGCGGCACGCCGGTGACCGTGGACGTGCACGCGGCGGCGGGCGCGCGCGGCGGCTACCTGATGGTGCTCGGGCACCTGCTGACCCGGGTCGAAGGACGCCAGGCGCCCGGCATCGGCGGCGCGGCCGCTGCCATGCTCCACCCCGGCGTGGTCGCCGCCCGCACCGCCGAGGGCACCTTCGCCATCCACGTCCACTCCCCCGCCGGCCCGCCGCCGCCCGACGCGCTGGTCGAGCTGGCCCGCGCGGCCGCCGCCCGCATGGACGGAAGATCGCCGGTGGCGTGAGAGGGTGTCCGGGTGGACGAGCCACTTGTGCCCCCCTACCCCCTCGCTCCGCTCGACCTGCTCACCGCGCTGGCCCGGCGGTACGCCTTCGGCGACCTCGGAGCCCTCGCTCCGCTGGTGATGCCGGAGCCCGGCGCCATCCCCGCGTTGTGCGAGTTCGGCCAGCGCCTGCTCACCCTGGACGCGGAGGACTTCGCCGCCGAGGTCGACGCCAAGGCCGTGCCCGCCGCGCTGCGGCGCCGCGCGCGCGAGTGCCACATGCCGCAGACCCCGCGCGAGCAGCCGCGCGGCGCGCTGTCCTCGCTGCGGCCCGCGTACGGGCTGCTACTGGAGGTCATCCAGGTGCGCTGGCAGCGGCGCGAGCTCAGCTCGGTGATGTCGGCGCTGCACATCGCCAGCGAGTACCTGCCGCTGCTGGCCTTCGAGCCGGTGCTCGGCCACGCCGGCGACCCCGCGCGCTGGCCGCAGGGCCTGCGGGCGGAGGGCAGCCGGTTCGGCGTGATCGGCGACCGCGACTGCGACCACACCAAGCCCGAGAAGTCCGCGGCCGAGCGCACGCTGCGCGTCGCCCACGAGCCGGGCGAGGGCTGGCGTGCGTACTTCGACCGGCAGCACAGCCAGCTCTCGGGCGCCATGGCGGCCTGCGTCGCCAAGTGCCGTAAGCCCTGCACGGCGATGGACTGGATTCCCGAACCGGCTCGCGAGGGGCTGGGCCTGCGCTGCAAGGTGGCTCTGGCCTTCGCCGACACCCCGCTGGTCCGGCTGCGCCACGCGGCGCCCGTCGGCCACGGGTTCGGCGTGCCGTCCCCGGAGGAGGTGCTGGACGCCTGGGAGCGGAGCCGGTCCTATCTGGACAAGAACGACATCGGCCACGAGGCGAGCCGCGAGGACGGCTTCCCGCTGCCCGGCCTGCCCAGCCTGTTCTCGGCCGTCGCGGCGGCGCCCATCGCCACCTCGGCCCTGCTGTCCGACGTGGCCGCCCACCTGGTCACGCTCATCGGCGCGCCGGCGTTGCGCGGCGCCGGCGTGTGAGCCCGCGTCCTCACCAGATCTCGGGGCGGCGGTCTCCCCAGAAGCCGCCCACCGCGGCCTCCACCTGCGCCGACAGCGAGATGAGGGTGGCCTCGTCGCCGAACCGGCCGGCCAGCATCACCCCGATGGGCAGCCCCGCGCCGCTCCAGTGCAGGGGGAGGTTGACCGCCGGCTGGCCGCTGATGTTGTACGGCGCGGCGAACGGCGCGAACCGCTCCATGCGGTGGAAGGTCTCCTCGGGGTCCTCGACGTCCTCGAACCAGCCGATCGGCACGGGCGGCTGGGTGACCGTCGGGCTGAGGATCGCGTCGTAGTCGTTCATGACCAGGAACGCGAAGCGCGTCGCGGTCTGCAACGTCGCCTGGGCCTGCAGGAAGGCCGGCGCGGGGGTGGCGAAGCCCCGTTCGCGCAGCCACCGCGTCAGGGGCCGCAGCCTGGGCTCCAGGGACGGGTCGACGGGGTGCATGCAGGCGAAGCAGAACCACAGCCGCTCGAACTCGGCCAAGATGGAGCCGTCGAAGGCCGGCGGCATGTCGACGACCTCGTGGCCGAGCGACTCCAGCAGCAGCGACGCCTCCTCGTAGGCGGCCATGACGTCGGGGTGCACCTCGGCGCCCGGCACGACGGGGGTGGCGTTCCTGCCGATGCGCAGGCGCCCGGGCTCGCGGCCGGCCGCTTCGAGGAAGCCGACGGGCGAGGGCGGCGCGTGGTACAGGTCGCCCGGTTGGTTGTGCGCCATCGCCTCCAGCAGCGCGGCGGCGTCGGCCACGGTGCGGGCGATCGGCCCGTTGGTCGACAGGCCGGCCAGGTCGGGCACGACCGGCGCGAACGAGATGCGCCCGCGCGTGGGCTTGATGCCGTACAGGCCGCACACCGACGCGGGGATGCGGATGGAACCGGCCCCGTCGCTGCCCTGCGCCGCCGGGGCGAGCCCGGCCGCGACCGCCGCCGCCGCTCCCCCGCTGGAGCCTCCGGCCGAGCGCGTCAGGTCCCACGGGGTGCGGGAGGGGGGCGAGACGTCGGTCTCGGTGTAGCAGGGCAGCCCGAACTCCGGGGTGGCGGTCTTGCCGAGCATGATCGTGCCGGCGGCGCGGAGCCGCTCGACCACGCTGTCGTCCACGGGCGCGACGAAGCCCCCGTAGGTGGCCGAGCCGAAGCGGATGGGCACGTCCTTGACGAGGTTCAGGTCTTTGACCGGGATGGGGACGCCGAGCAGCGGCGGCAGGTCGGCGCTCTCCATGACCTGGGCCTCGGCCCGGCGGGCCTCCTCCAGCGCGCGCTCGGGGGTCGGGGTGACGAAGGCGCCGACGCGGGGGTCGAGCCGTTCGACGCGCTCGATGTAGTGCTTGGTGATCTCGACGGGGGACAGCTCCCGGGCTCGGACGGCCGCCGCCAGCTCCAGGGCTGTAAGATCATGTATGTGCGCCACGCTACGGCACAGTAGGGCCTGTGACCACGACTTATCTAGAGAGAAAAGAAATAGATACCCGTCCTTCCGCCCTACAATGCGGGAACGCGGGGCCACAAAAATGTGAACTAGCCAACACTAGGCACACCCTTGGGCGTCAACTACCGTGAGTTACGTGGATTCCGGTCTAGAACCCGATGACGGTCACAATGGGTCACCCATCTGGGTGAGTGACCGCCCTGCGCAGCCGAGGTCACGGCCCGCCGCCCCGGAGGAGACCTACGCCCCGGTCGGTCGCGCGTCGCTGCTCGGTCTGCTCCAGCAGCCCAGATACCGGCATCTGCGCGTGCGCGCGCTGATCGCCGCCGGCGCCGGGCTGCTGGTCGGCATCCCGCTGTGGAGCTGGCGGCTCGGCCTGGTCGCGGCGATCATCGCCGCCATCGCCGACACGGTGTACCGCGCCCGCACGGTCTCCTCGGTCCCGCCCTGGCGCCGCGCGTCGGCCGCCGAGCGGCGCACCGAGGCCCAGTTGAGGAAGCTCGAACGCAACGGTTACCTCACGCTGCACGCCCGGGCCATCCCGAACAGCGACGCGCAGATCGACCACCTGGTCGTCGGCCCGACCGGCGTGTACGCCGTCGACTCCGAGAAGTGGGACAAGCGGCTCCCGGTCCGGGTGCAGTCGCACCGCAAGCTGTTCCACGGGCCGTTCAACCAGAAGCCCCGGCTCGACGAGGCGCGCTGGGAGGCCTCCCAGGCCGGCGAGCTGATCACCAAGGCCCTCGGCCGCGAGATCACCGTGGTGCCGTCCCTGGCCATCTACGGGCCCGCGATCCCGTGGAAGATCCTGAACATCCGCGAGGTGGACGTCTTCGACGGCTCCCGCGTCCGCAAGTGGATCACCAACCGCGAGCGCTCGCTGACCGGCGAAGAGGTCGAGGACATCTACGCCGTCGCCGAACAGGTGCTGCCGGCGCGTTATCCCGAATAACCGAGAAGCCGACCCGTCGAGAAGGTCCTTCGGGATTCCCGTCCCTGTTCCACCACTGCCCCCGGGGATCCCGAAGGACCTTGTCATGTCCCGCCCCGGCGCGCTGGTGTCCATGCTGTGGACGGCGGGTCTCGTCAGGCGGGCGATGGCCGTACCATTTGAAGACTCAGCAGTCGTCGGATGGGAGAACGGTCATGCCGGCCCTCAGATCTCGCACGGTCACTCATGGCAGGAACATGGCGGGCGCGCGCGCCCTGCTCCGGGCCACGGGTGTAGCCGGCGGGGACTTTGGCAAGCCGATCATCGCCGTGGCCAACAGCTTCACGCAGTTCGTCCCCGGCCATGTCCACCTGCGCGAGGTGGCCGAGGTCGTGGCCGGCGGCATCCGCGAGGCCGGGGCGATCCCGCGCGAGTTCAACACCATCGCCGTGGACGACGGCATCGCGATGGGCCACGGGGGCATGCTGTACTCCCTGCCCTCGCGCGAGCTCATCGCCGACGCGGTCGAGTACATGGTCAACGCCCATTGCGCCGACGCGCTGGTCTGCGTCTCCAACTGCGACAAGATCACCCCGGGCATGCTGCTGGCGGCCTTCCGGCTGAACATCCCGACGGTCTTCGTCTCCGGCGGGCCGATGGAGGCCGGCAAGACGCCGGGCCGCAAGCTCGACCTCATCGACCCGATGATCGCCGCGGCCGACGAGAGCGTCTCGGACGCCGAGCTGCTGGAGATGGAGGAGAACGCCTGCCCCACCTGCGGCTCGTGCAGCGGCATGTTCACCGCCAACTCGATGAACTGCCTCACCGAGGCGATCGGCCTGGCCCTGCCGGGCAACGGCACCACCCTGGCCACGCACAAGGCCCGCAAGGCGCTGTTCGAGCAGGCCGGCCGCCAGGTCGTCGAGATCACCAAGCGCTACTACGAGGGCGACGACGCGTCGGTGCTGCCGCGCAACATCGCCACCCGCGACGCCTTCGAGAACGCCATGGCGCTGGACGTCGCCATGGGCGGCTCCACCAACACGATCCTCCACCTGCTCGCGGCGGCCCGTGAGGCCGGCGTCGACTTCGGGCTGAAGGAGATCAACGAGCTGTCGCTGCGGGTGCCCTGCCTGTGCAAGGTCGCGCCCGCCACCGCCAAGTACCACGTGGAGGACGTCCACCGGGCCGGCGGCATCCCGGGGATCCTCGGCGAGCTCGACCGCGCGGGGCTGCTCCACCGCGACACCCACAGCATCCACGCCTCCACCCTCACCGACTACCTCTCCGCGTGGGACCCGAAGTCCCCGACGGTGTCGCAGGAGGCCGTGGAGCTCTGGCACGCCGCGCCCGGCAACGTGCGCACCGTCAAGGCCTACTCCCAGGAGGCGCGGTGGGAGTCCCTCGACCTCGACCGCGCCGAGGGCTGCATCCGTGACTTCGAGCACGCCTACACCCGTGACGGCGGCCTGGCGGTGCTGTACGGCAACCTCGCTCCCGAGGGCGCCATCGTCAAGACGGCCGGCGTCGACGAGTCGATCTGGCGGTTCAGCGGGCCGGCCGTGGTGTTCGAGTCGCAGGAGGACGCCTCCGAGGGCATCCTCGGCAACAAGGTCAAGGCCGGCGACGTGGTGGTCATCCGCTACGAGGGCCCCAAGGGCGGCCCCGGCATGCAGGAGATGCTCTACCCGACGAGCTTCCTGAAGGGCAAGGGCCTCGGCAAGGCGTGCGCGCTGATCACCGACGGCCGCTTCTCCGGGGGAACCTCCGGCCTGTCCATCGGGCACGCCTCGCCCGAGGCGGCCGAGGGCGGCATCATCGCCCTGGTGGAGGACGGCGACCTCATCGAGATCGACATCCCTGGCCGCGGCATCGAACTCAAGGTCTCCGAGGCCGAGCTGGCCGCGCGGCGCGAGCGGCTGCTGGCCGACCTCGGCCGTTACCGCCCGCGCGACCGCGAGCGGGCGGTGAGCGCCGCGCTGCAGGCGTACGCCGCGCTGACCACCTCCGCCTCCACCGGCGCGTCCCGCGACCTGTCCCAGCTCTCCCAGCACTGAGCTCCCCCGGTCCGGCGCCGAGACACTCGGCGCCGGACCGCGAGCTCGCCTGGCGCCGTCTTGAACGGCCCCCGCCGGGGCGCGGGGGGTGGTGGCGCGGGTCGACGACGCGGCGCCGACCACGTCGGCGGGCAGGGCGGGGTTGCCTCACGGAGTCGATGGCGTGGAGGGAAGGCCGCCGTCACCGGAGGGTGAACAACAGTCACCCTCTGGATGCCCGCGACAAGATCTGGTGTTCGAAAAATGTCGGTGTCGCGACGTAGTGTGGACCTATGGCCAACGTCACCACGCCGCTCCTGACGACCGCCGAAATCGCCGCTCTCGCCTTGTCCCTCGCCCATCTCGGCGAGGGTCCGCAGGCGCAGACCGCCCGACACGGGCTGCGCCGCGTGTTCGACAAGCTCGACCTCGACGACGACGTCATCGCGACGACCCTCGAAACGCTGACCACGCCGCTGCCCCCCGATGTCGCCCGGCGCGCCCGCACCATCGCGGGCGCGGTCACCGGCCGGCAGGTGGTGCGGCTCCACTACCGCGACGCGGCCGGGCGGGTGACCTCCCGTGACGTCGAGCCGGTCACCTGCCTGGTCCACCGTGACCATTGGTATCTGGTGGGGTGGTGCCGCTCGAAGGGCGGCATCCGCGCCTTCCGCTTCGACCGCATCGTCGCGGTGGAGCCGACGCTGGTGCCGTCCCGGCCGCACCGCGCCGAGCGCTACCTGCCGTTCCAGCGCCGCACAGCTCCCGAACGACGCCCCGGCGGCACCCTCACCCCCCTGAGAGGCCGCCGCCCGGCCTAGCGTTCAACTGCGGACATTCGCCAACTGCCCAGTGGCGCCGGCTTGTCGGTGCCACCTACGGCGCCGGGCCCGGTGAACGTTCGCAGACAGCGCACTGGCCGAACCGGTCACCAGGCGCGCCGTGGCCCAGCCGGGCCACGGCGCGACCGCCATCGTGATCAGTCAAGCGCGAAGGGCAAGGGCCTCGGCAAAGCGTGCGCGCTGATCACCGACGGGCGCTTCTTCGGGGGAACCTCCTCGGCCGCCCGCCCTGGCGACCGGCGGGCGGGGTGGGGGTCAGCCGCAGCAGCCGCCCCCGCAGCAACCGCCGCCGCTGGGGCGGGGGGCCGCGGCGCCGCCGGTGACGGCGACCGTGGACAGCAGCTTCACCGTGTCGTCGTGGCCCTGCGGGCAGACGGCGGCGTCCGCCGAGGCGGACATGGGGCGGGACAGCTCGAAGGTCGATCCGCAGGCGCGGCAGCGATAGTCGTAACGCGGCATGGCTCAAGGGTACGACGGCCGCCCGCCCGGCGGGGAGAGACCTCCTTCGCCGGCCAGGCGGGCAAGACCCCTCTTCCCGCTTCCCGACGGGAGGAACGGAGCACCTCCCGCCGGCCGGGGGGTTCGGCTGGTCAGGCGGCGGTCTCGGTGAGGTAGGGGGCCCACTGGGGGTCGCCGTCGAGTTGGGCGCCGATGAGCCGCCAGTGGACGCCGTGCGGCACCACCGGGGCCACGCGCAACGTCCAGCCGATCTCCTCCAGGAGCCGGTCGGCCTTGCGGTGGTTGCACGACATGCAGGAGGCGACGCAGTTCTCCCAGGTGTGCAGCCCGCCGCGGGAGCGGGGCAGCACGTGGTCGATGGTCTCCGCCCGCAGGCCGCAGTAGGCGCACCGGTAGTCGTCCCTGCGCATGAGCGCGGCCCGGGTCAGCGGGATGCGGGACCGATAAGGAATGCGGACATATCGCCGAAGCCGGATGACCGATGGGACGTCGACCGTGCGCGAGGCCGACCGGAGCACGGCGCCCCGGCCGTCGCGGTGGACGACGTCCGCCTTCTCCCTGATCACGAGCACGACGGCCCGATGCAGGTTGAGGGTGGTGAGCGGTTCGAACGTGGCGTTCAGCAGCAGGACCTGGCGCATCAGCGGGCCTTCCCCGCCGTCAGCGCCTCCATCGGTTGGGATGTGCCACGGCACACCCCGGCTTGCGGCCCGTCGTCTTGGGCTCCGGATGCTTCCGTCACGTGCACCTCCGCCGGACGGCCCAGCGGATGGGTTCCACGGCACCGCCCTTCAGCAAGTGTGGCCTCTCGGTCGACTCTCCCGCCACCCCAATTAACGGTCGTGTCTTCCAGACCCCGCCTCCCGGTTTATGTCCGGTTCACCCCGCTAAGCAAACCTATTGGGGAAAGATCACTCCAGATCAGGCCAACATCCGCTCTGTCCGCCACCAGCGCAACGGAGCGGAAATGTTGGCCCACGTCGGGTAACGGGGTGCCATAGGCTCGCTCCATGACGCGAACGCCGTACCCGAAGGCACGCCGTGACGACGTGGTCGACGACTACCACGGCACGCCCGTGCCCGACCCATATCGTTGGCTGGAAGACTCCGAGCAGCCTGAGGTCAAAGAGTGGCTCGACGCACAAGGCGACCTGTTCGGCGAGGCGATGGCCGCGTCACCCGGGCGGGTCGCCTTCCGCGACCGCCTGACCGACCTGGTGCGCTCGGGCACCGTGGGCGCGCCGGTGTGGCGGGGTGAGCGCGGCTTCTTCATGCGCCGCACCCCCGAGCAGGAGCACGCCGTGCTCTACACGGCCGACCCCGGCGGGCACGAGCGCGTTCTCCTTGACCCCATGGCGCTGGACCCCTCCGGGTTGACCACCGTCGACTCCTGGCAGCCGGACAAGGAGGGCCGGCGGCTGGCGTACCAGATCTCCGTGGGCGGGGACGAGGAGTCGCGGCTGCACGTCGTCGACGTGGTCTCCGGCGAGCGCGTCGACGGGCCGATCGACCGGTGCCGCTACTCCCCCATCGCCTGGCTGCCCGGCGGCGAGGCGTTCTACTACGTGCGCAGGCTCGCGCCCGGCGACGTGCCCGAGGGCGAGGAGCAGTTCCACCGGCGCGTCTACCTGCACCGCCTTGGCACGCCGACCGAGCAGGACGTCATGGTCCTCGGCGAAGGGCTGGAGAAGACCAACTACTACGGCGTGGCGGTCTCCAAGGACGGCCGCTGGCTGACCATCTCGGCCTCCCGGGGCACCGCTCCCCGCAACGACCTGTGGACGGCCGACCTGTCGGCGTCCTCGATCGAGGCGCCGGAGCTGACCGTCGTGCAGCAGGACGTGGACGCGCAGACCAGCCTGCTGTACGGCCGCGACGGGCGCCTGTACGTCTTCACCGACCGCGACGCCCCCCGCTCGCGCGTCTGCGTGACCGAGCCGGGCGAGGCCGGGTACGAGAACTGGCGCGATCTCATCCCCGAGGATCCCGAGGCGGTGATGTCCGACTTCGCGATCTTGGATGACCTGGACCATCCGGTGATGCTCGTCGGCTGGACGCGGCACGCCATCAGCGAGATCACGGTGCACGACCTGGCCACCGGCGCCAAGGTCGGCCAGGTGCCGACGCCCGGCCTCGGCACGATCGGCGGCCTGCACGAGCGGCCCGAGGGCGGCCACGAGGCGTGGTTCGCCTACACCGACCACACCACCCCGACGTGCGTCCTGCGCTACGACGCCCGCTCGCGCGAGACGACCCTGTGGGCGGCCTCGCCCGGCGCCGTGGAGATCCCGCAGGTCGACACCGAGGAGGTCGTCTACCGCTCGGCCGACGGCACCGAGGTCCACATGATCGTGGTCTCCAAGCCCGGCGACGGTCCCCGGCCGACCATCCTGTACGGCTACGGCGGGTTCGGCCTGCCGATGACCCCGGGCTTCTCCATCTCGACCCTGGCGTGGGTGGAGGCCGGCGGCGTCTACGCGGTCGCCCAGTTGCGCGGCGGCGGGGAGCAGGGCGAGCAGTGGCACCGCGACGGCATGCTCGGCCACAAGCAGAACGTCTTCGACGACCTGCACTCGGCCGCCGAGCACCTGATCGCCACGGGGGTCACCACCGCCGATCAGCTCGCGATCTCCGGCGGGTCCAACGGCGGCCTGCTGGTCGGCGCCGCGCTGACCCAGCGGCCCGAGCTGTACGCGGCGGTGGCGTGCGCGGCGCCGCTGCTGGACATGGTGCGGTACGAGAAGTTCGGCCTCGGGGCCACGTGGAACGTCGAGTACGGCACGGCCGACGACCCCGAGCAGTTCGGCTGGCTGTGGGGCTACTCCCCCTACCACCACGTCCGCGAGGGGGTGCGCTACCCGGCGACGCTGTTCATGGTCTTCGGCTCCGACACCCGCGTCCATCCGCTGCACGCCTGGAAGATGTGCGCCGCGCTCCAGCACGCCCAGGGGGCCGACGAACGGCCCGTTCTGCTGCGCAACGAGAACGAGGTCGGGCACGGGGCGCGCGCGGTCAGCCGGTCGGTGGAGCTCATGGCCGACCAGCTCGCCTTCCTCGCCGAGCACACCGGCCTGACCGGCTGAGCTTCTCTCGCGGGACCGCCGAGGCGGGCCGCCGGACGCTCCGGCAGGCCCGCCCGTCCCCCGTCACCGCCTTGCCCCCTTCACCTTCACCGCCTTGGCCGCATGTGTGCCTTGGCCGCCTTGGCGCCGGACCTTCGCCCTCCGGCGGCTCTCCCGGTGCGGGACGGCGCCCGGTCAGCGGGGGAAGACGATGGTCTTGTGCCCGTCGAGCAGAACGCGCTGCTGGGCGTGCCAGCGCACGGCCCGGGCCAGCGCCAGGCACTCCACGTCGCGCCCCATGGCGGCCAGGTCCTCCGGTGAGTGGGTGTGGTTGACCCGCGCGACCTCCTGCTCGATGATCGGGCCCTCGTCCAGGTCGGCCGTCACATAATGCGCGGTGGCGCCGATGAGCTTCACGCCCCGCGCGTGGGCCTGGTGGTAGGGCTTGGCGCCCTTGAACGACGGCAGGAACGAGTGGTGGATGTTGATCACCTTGCCCGAGAGCTTGGCGCACAGGTCTTCGGAGAGCACCTGCATGTAGCGGGCCAGCACGACCAGTTCGGCACGGTAGTGCTCGACGAGGGTGAGGACCTCGGCCTCCTGGCGGGGCTTGGTCTCGGCGGTCACCGGCAGGTGGTGGTAGTCGATGCCGTACGACTGCGTGAGCGGGCGCAGGTCGGGATGGTTGGACACGACCGCGACGATCTCGATGTCGAGCAACCCTGAGCGCACCCGGTAGAGCAGGTCGTTCAGGCAGTGGCCGAGCTTGCTCACCATGACCAGCACGCGCGGCTTGACGGCCAGGTCGTGCAGGCGGAAGTCCATGGCCAGGTCGGGCGCGAGCTCGGCGAAGGCCGCGCGCAGGTCGTCCTCGGGCAGCGAGGAGGTGAACTGGACGCGCATGAAGAAGCGCGCGGCGCCCTGGTCGCCGAACTGCTGACTCTCGGTGATGTTGCATCCGCGCGCCGCCAGCAGCCCGGAGACGGCCGCGACCACCCCCGGCCGGTCGGGGCAGGACAGGGTCAGGACATACTCGGAGATCACCGGGCACCCACCTCTTCGCTCACGTTGAGGCAGATTACCGCTCCGGGGCGTCGTTGCCCCGGCGACTTCCTGAAGCTTTCCCCGCGACTTGCCCGACGGGCGCGGCGGACGCCGCCGGCCCGCGCGCGGCGGGCCGGACCGATCCCTCGGGTATAAGCGACGTCAAACTCTCTTACGGTCACCCAGCTATAAGGTGGCGTAATCCGACGCGGGCGGTTGCTCGCCGTTGACCTGGGGCTTCATACCCTTTATGACGTGAAATGGGTCGACAGTAGGGGATTTGAGGTCGAGGCGCTGGTCGTGGGCAACCAGCCCTGCCTCCGCGTGAGCAGAGGGCGCCAGTACGTGGCCTACTACCCCGACGTCGCGGAACTGTCCCGGCACCTGGACCTGACCGACCTCGTCGTCACCGCCGAATGATCGTGGCCTGACCGCCCACCGGGCGCCGCCCCGGCGGCGGTGCTGCCGCCGGCCCTCACCGGCGAAGGCGTACAGTGGCGCCCGAAGGAGCGGGAAGGAGCCGGCGGGTGCTGAAGTGGGATGAGTTGTCAGCTGGGGAGAAGCGCGCGGCCGTCGCCCTGGCGGCCATGCTGCCCGGTTACATCAACGCCGTGTTCGTCGCCGAGCATCTGGCCGAGGCCATCGCCTGGCAGCGCGGTGAACTGACCGACGAGCAGCTCATGGAACGCACCGGCTGGACGTTCAACGCCACGCCCGAGCAGTACGCCGACATGGCGATGCGGTCGGCCGAGCGCGCCGGAGTGGACCCGGTGGAGTGGCTCGACGCGATGAAGGGCGCCTACGAGGAGCAGCGCGCCATCGCCGCCGAACTGCAGCGGCAGAGCGCCAGGAAGAGCGCCGACCGGCCCGACGAGTTCTGGGACATCATCAAGGCCAACACCTGGCCGGACGACCTCAACGGCCCCGACGACCTCGCCGGGCCGGACGATCTGCAGGGACCCAAGGACGGCCGGTCCTAGGCGCCGGCCCGATGCAGATCAGCGATCGCCCCGCCGCCCGCGTCCTCTGCCTGGACGGATCCGGCCGCGTGCTGCTGCTGCGCTGGCGTGATCCGGTCGCCGGCGTGGTGTTCTGGGAGCCGCCCGGCGGCGGCATCGACCCCGGCGAGACCCCGCTGGAGGCCGCCCGCCGCGAACTGACCGAGGAGACGGGTCTGCCCGGTGACGCCGTGGCCGACACGTGGGTCCCCGTGGAGCGCGACTACCACTGGCTGGGCGTCCGCTATGTGAAGGTGGAGCGGTTCTACCTGGCACGCTTCGCCGCCACCACGCCGGAGGTCGTCCCCGCCATGCTGACGGGCGAGGAACGCGACCTCCTCCTCGGGCACGCCTGGTTCGCCCCGGCGGATCTGGCCGCGCCGCCCGACCTGGTCGAGCCCCCGTCCCTGGCCGAGGTGATCACCCTGCTGACCGGCGCGGCCGGCCGGAAGTGACCGCGCCGGCCGGGGTCAGGCCTCGCTGAGGGCCTTCAGGACGTCGGGGTCGTGCGGGTCGAGGTCGCGGGCGCGCCGCAGGTCGTCCACCGCCTCCTCCCGCCTGCCGAGATCCCTGAGCGCGATGGCACGGTTGTAGTAGAGCGCGGCGTCCTCCCCCAGCTCTATCGCCGTGGTCAGGTCGGCCACGGCGCCTTCGTCGTCCCCCGTCTCGTGCCGCAGCACCGCCCGGTTCGCCCAGGCGGAGGCGAGCCCGGGGGCGCCCGCGATGGCCCGGTCGAATGCCGCCATGGCCTCATCGTGCCGTCCCACCGCCGCCTCCAACTGCCCGAGGACGCACGACAGGTGCGGGTTGCCCGGGTCCAGGGCCAGGCCCGCCGTCACGTCGGCGCGCGCCTGCTCCTCCAGGCCGAGCTGGACGAGCAGCCCGGCCCGGTTGATGCGGGCGTCCAGGTAGCCGGGGTCGAGCTCCAGGACGTGGTCCAGGTCGGCCCGCGCCCCGTCGAGGTCCCCCGTGGCGACGCGGAGCTGGGCGCGGTTGTAGTACCCCTCGGGCAGCGGCGGACTGAGCGCGATCGCCTCCTCGTAGTCGGCCAGCGCCGCCTCCGGGCGGCCCATCCGGTAGAGCAGGTTGCCGCGGTCGAGGTGGTGGTCGGGGTAGGCGGGGTCGATCGCGACCGCGGCGTCCATCTCGGCCAGCGCCTCCACCGGCCGTCCCAGCATGCCGAGGAGCTGCGCCCGGTTGGCGCGCAGGACCATGCGGTGGATCGGGTGCCGTCCCGGCGGCAGGTCGCTCTCGGCCAGCTCGATGGCCTCCTCCACCAGGGCCAGCGACCTGTCGGTGTGGCCGCCGCGCATCTCGATCAGCGCCTTGCCGTTGAGGTCGAAGCCGAGCTTGAACGCCCGCACGGCCCGGTCGGGCAGCAGGCCGGAGATGGCGATGGCCTGGTTGATCCAGCCCTGCGCCCGGCCGAGGTCGCGCCGGGCCGGGTCGGGATGGCGCGCGTCGAGCATGGCCGTGCCGTACGCCACCGCCGAGTGCACCTCCGCGTCCACGCTCTGGCGGCGAGCCTCCTCGTACAGCTCGCGCGCCCGGTCCCTGCGCCCGAGGCCGGCCTGGGCGGTCGCCGTGCCCTGCAGCAGTTCCCACCATCGCCGCGTCTCCGGCTCGGCGAGCCGCAGGCCGCGCTCGCCGAGGTCGGCGGCCGCCTCCAGGAACCCCTCGCGCATGCAGTGCTCGTGCGCCGCCCACAGGGCTTCGACGCCGGCGCCGCGCGGGTCGCCGCCGTGTTCGCGGTGGTAGGGGATGGCGCCCAGGGTCCAGGAGGGCCGGCCGGTGGCGGCGAGTTCGTCGGCCCGCCGGTCGTGCATGCGGGCGCGCTCGGCCTCGGGCAGCGCCCGGTACGCCGCGAGCGCCCGCGGGTCGTCGAGCACGCCGTCCGAGGCGACGTAACCGGCCGCGGAGCCCTCCGGACTCGCCGATGCGGATATTTCCGTGTTTATGTCATGACCATAGAAAAATTCCGGCGGAGGTTTACTGGAAAGCACGACAATTGTCAATCGACCGGGGTCCGAACGGCGCATAAGCGTGGCGATGAGTTCGCGGTCGGTGCCGTCGGCCTCGTCCACGTTGTCAACGGCGATGACGGGCAGCGCCACCCCGCCGTCCCGTACGAATTCGGCGATTCCGTTCGCAATGCGCAGGCTGCGGCGGGGCGCCGGGACCAGGATGCGCTCCTCGGCTGACAAGCGCGCGTCGAGGGGCTCCCGGCGGGCGACCACCCGATCACGAAAATCGGGCGCCGCCGCCCGGATCTCGGCCCCGTGCCGCGCCACCGCGTCGGAGCAGTGCTCCAACGCGGGCGGCAGCAGCCGGGCGAGCAGGGATCCGCCGAAGGTATAGGGGCCGCACAGGCGGCGATGGGCGTCGAACACCGGAACCCGGCGGGCATCCATGCCCAGGCCGGCCTGTGCGCCGAGGGCATGGAGCGCGCCGCGGCGGTCCCTGGAGCGTCCTCCGTGGATCCAGAGGTGGTGACCGGTGCGGCCGGTCACCCCTTGTGGATCGCGCTGGCGGATCCGGTCAGGTGGACCATACCCGGCTTGCGAACGACGATCTTCTTCATTGGGTGTCCTCCTCGGCTCCCAGGTGCAAAGAACCCATTATCAGGAGGAAAATCGCCAATTTGCAAGCATTGAACATGATTTGTACTAGATAAGTGAATACATGTCGCTAATGAGTTAGTTGGGTGGACGGACGGGCGGCGAGCGTCTTCTCGCCGTAAACAACCACGAGGCCTCCCCTGTCCTCTCTGCGCACTTCACGCCACCCGTACTTGCGGTACAGCTCGAGCGCCGCGCCCTGCAGCAGGGTCGTGTCGCCGCGGAGCGTGCGGTAGCCGAGCCGGACGGCGGCCTCCTCCAGCGCCTCCAGCATCAGCGTGCCGAACCCGCGCCGCTGGTGGTCGGGATGGACGCGCAGCCGGCACATCTCGGCGGACCGCTCGTCGACGCGCCGCAGCCCGCCCATGGCCACGACCCCGGCGCCTTCGACCTCCCCCACCAGGAACTCGCCGCGGTCGGCCAAGTAGACCTGGTTGATCCGCGGCATGTCGTCCTCGTAGTACACCCCGTCCCCCTCGGTGATGCCCACCTGCGCCAGACAGGTGCGATGGAGCTCCCAGACGGCTTCCCGATCGGACCAGCGATACCGCCTGAGCGAAAGCGTCATACATCGACCTCCGAGGTCGCGGAAGTGGAAGGCGGCGGCGAGGCGAGGATGTCCTTGAAGGTCTGCAGCCCGGCGATGTCACCGCATCTGGCGTGGATGTTGCGCGCGAGCTCGGTGGCACGGCGCAGGATGATGTCGGTGCGAAAGCTCTCGCCGACCTGCCGCACGGCCTCCATGCCCATGCGCAGCGCCTCGTCGCCGTCCCCCTCGAGCAGCCGGCAGTGCGCCTGGTCGAATCGGATCAACGTCTGGTCGAGCAGGTCCCCCTCGTACTTCTCCAGCGCCTGCTCCAGGATCAGGTCGGCCTCGATGGTCTGCCCGAGACGCGTGAGCGCGTCGCCCTGGTGGAAGTAGAGCTGGCGCTCGGTGTAACCGAACACCGTGTCCTCCTGCTGGGCCGGCGTCATCTGGGCGAAGGCCGCCCGGGCCCGCGACAGCGCCCGCTTGGCCTGGTCGACGACGTCCTTCTTGCCCCCGGAGTTCGCCAGCATCGACAGCGCCCGGGCCTCCACGACCGGGGCCATGGCCTTGGCCGCGCACGGCGTCTGCCCGGCCAGGTCGCGGCTCTTCTTGGCCAGGTTGAGCGCCTCGCGGGGGTCGCCCAGGAACAGGGGGACCAGCGCCTCGCGGGCGGTGACCCAGGCGCGCAGCGCGCGGTCGCCGGTCTCGTCGGCGGCCATGCGCGAGGTGCGGAAGAACGACCGGGCCATCCGCTGGTCACCGAGATCGATCATGATGATGCCGGCCAGGCCGGACAGCCGGGCGGAGAGGGCGCACAGGCGCTCCTGAAGGTCGATGGGCTGGTGGCGCTCCATCGCCTGGCGCACGGTGCTGAACTCCAGCAGCACGTCGCACAGTTGCCGCATCGGCGGCGTGTTCATGTACTGCCGGCCGAAGGAGGTCGCCGCCTCCTCCCAGTGGTCGAGCATGGCCGGCGACACGGTGGTCGACACGAGGGTCTCGTCCATCCGGCGGCGAATGCCGTCGGCGGCGCCGAGCACCGGAGCGCTCAACGTCCCGGCGGCACCCGCGCCGCTCGCGATGATCTGCAGCAGCGTCCTGCGTAACACGTTCTCGTCCTCCTCACCCCCGTCCGACGAGGGATCGCTGAGCGGCTTGATCCACAGCTCGCGCGATTCGGGGGGACTGTCGGATTCGGCCTCCTGCTGACCGCCACGTACGACGCCCGGCATCCGGTGGCCGTGGCCACAGATGCACGGGCCGTCGTATCCGAGGGCGACCGGCTCCACCCGGTAGACCGAGCACAGGTAATGGAGGTACTCCGGACCGGGGCGCTTCAGCCCGCTCTCGTAGGCGCTCAGAAGCGTCTCTCCGATGCCGGGCATGGCTTTCCCGTCACGTTCGAACAAGGCGCGCACCTGTTCGATGACGTCGGCCAGAGCGATGCCATGGGCGAGACGGTGAGATTTGATTCGAGTTGTCCCGAAATGCGGAGCACACTCATCGAAAATCTCCTCGGCGATTCGGGCCGTAGTGCGCCCCACCGCCAGGCCGCGCGCCCGGGTTCGCCGCGCTAACTCCGTTTCCTTGTGCTGTCTGCCGGACATCCCGGCCCCTCTCTCGTGGCCAGTCGCCATCCTGGTCACCGACCCCGACCGGTCCCATCTGCGCGGACGCGGCCTCTTGCCGGTCAACCGCGTCTAACGAGAATGATGGACCAGTAATGACAGGACCTGAAAGGACGCTCGAACCTGCTGGCATAGAATCGTCCCCCGCCGGGGACGTTCTTTCAACCCACTTGAAATATCCCCTTACCCAGGACGCCACCGAGCTTCGTTGACCCATCGGCACGGGTGAGTCAGATTTGGCCAACCAGCCTCGATTCACCGGCTGTGATCGCCGCGAATCGGTCTAGAGGAAGGCTCGAAGTGGACGACAGCTTCCAACACCTGGAACGCCTGGCCGACGAGCTCGACGCTCGGGGGCTGCTCGCCCGGGTGGTGCACACACAGTCGGGGCGGGCGTTCGTCCGCGTGATCAACCCCAACGCCACCAGCCTCGCCGAGAACGTCACCTGCCGGCCGCAGGCGACCCCCGCCTACTACTGGTGGTCGTGGGGAGAGCGCATGCACCAGGTCGACGATCCGGCAGGAGCGGCCACCAAGGTCGCCCGCGTACTGGCCGCGGTGAGCGAGTAGGACACGTGACGGACGCGGTGCAGCGCAGTCACCGCCGTCCGCCGTGGACACCGCGGCTCTTCGGGGTCGGCGGGGTGCCCGGTGCGGAGCGTCCGGCGTCCGTGGAGACACGGCCGCACGGACGCTGGGCATCCCGTCGGCTCCACCTCCCTGGCACGTGTCAGGGAGGCGACCTCCCTGGCACGTGCCAGAACCATCGCCCGGCGGCGCCACGCGGCGCGCGCCGGCATCCCAGAGCAGCCATCGGGTCCGAGCCTCCATCCTGGCCCGATGGTGATCGGGGACCTCCCCGATCGGAAACGGAGCGGGGCGCGCTTCCGGGTGCGTGCCCCGTCCCGGGCCGTTCGTCACCGGGGTGCCCGGGCCCGCCCTCCGCGGCCCCGGGTCCGGGCACTCCCGTCTTCCCCGGCGTCACGTGACGGCGGCCGGGCCGGTCGGCGGAGTCAGTCGGTTCAAGTACCGTTCCGTCTAGGTCGAGGACCGATAATTGTCTCCGCCGACCGACCCGATCCGAGAGGTGCCCACCGCGTGTCCATGCTCGCCGTCGACCCCACCGCCCCACCGGCGTCCGACCTGCCCTTGCTGCCCGATCTGGGCAAGGAAATGGCGAACGCCTGTACCAGCTCCAGCGGGGACGACGTGACGTGCACCTTCCTGCTCAACTGGCTGTCGCCCGGGTGGGCCTCCCCCCTCGCCTGGCTGGTCAGCGTCGTCATCATCGCGGTGTCCGCGCTGGTCGCGCGGGCGATCCTGCACCGGCTGATCGACCGGGTCATCCGGCGCGCGGCCGACGGCGTGCTGCCCGAGCGCCTGCGCCTCCGGGGCGGCACGAGCGTGGACGGCGCCGCGGCCCTGCTCACCGAGCGCCGCCGCCAGCGGGCCGAGACCCTCGGCTCCGTGCTGCGCAGCCTCATCTCCGTGATCGTCTTCGGCACCGCCGCGATGATGATCCTCGGACGGTTCGGCCTCAACCTCACCCCCATCCTCACCAGCGTGGGCATCCTCGGCGTCGCCGTCGGCTTCGGCGCGCAGGAGCTGGTCAAGGACTTCATCGCCGGCATGTTCATGCTGATGGAAGACCAGTACGGCGTCGGCGACATGATCGACACCGGCACGGCCGTCGGCACCGTCGAGGCCGTGACCCTGCGCATCACCCGCCTGCGGGACGCCGACGGGCGCGTCTGGTACGTCCGCAACGGCACGATCAACCGCATCGGCAACGAGTCCCAGGGCTGGTCGCGCGCCCTCGTCGACGTCCCGGTGGCCTACGACGCCGACATCGCCGCCATCCGCGACCTGCTCAAGAACGTCGCCGAGGAGGTCTGGGCCGACCCCGCCTTCCGTGACTCGGCGATCGTCGAGGAACCCGAGGTGTACGGGCTCGAGCAGATCTCCGACAAAGCGATGATCTTCAGGATCACCGTCAAGACGGTTCCCGCCCACCAGGCCGAGGTGGCGCGCGAGCTGCGTATGCGCGTCAAGTGGGCGCTCGACCGCGCGGGCATCACCCTCGCCGGGGTCTGAGTAGGCTGGAAGGCGTGTCCGCTACCCCTGCCGAGTCCATGTCCTTCTACGACGCCGTGGGCGGCTCAGAGGCCTTCGAGCGCCTCGTGCACCGCTTCTACCAGGGCGTGAAGGACGATCCGCTGCTGCGCCCCCTCTACCCCGAGGAAGACCTCACCGGGGCCGAGGAGCGGCTTCGCATGTTCCTCGTCCAATATTGGGGCGGCCCCACCACCTACGGCGAGCAGCGCGGGCACCCGCGGCTGCGCATGCGGCACGCCCCGTTCGTGATCGGCGAGCCCGAGCGCGACGCGTGGCTGCGGCACATGCGCGACGCCGTGGACTCCCTCGAACTGCCCGACGACCTCTCCGCCAAGCTCTGGACCTACCTGCAGTACGCGGCCCACAGCCTCGTGAACGCATAAGTGGCCGCCTCGGGGGGCAGCCAAGGACGTGTGAAGAACTCCCCTTGGTGGCGTGATGCCGTCGTTTACGAGATCTACGTTCGCAGCTTCGCCGACGCCTCGGGAGACGGCGTCGGCGACCTCCAGGGGATCCGTTCCCGCCTGCCCTACCTCGCGGAACTCGGCGTGGACGCGATCTGGCTGACTCCCTTCCAGCCTTCTCCCATGGCCGACGGCGGGTACGACGTGGCCGACTACCGGGGCGTCGACCCGCTGTTCGGCACGCTGGCCGACTTCGACGCGCTGGTCGCCGACGCCCATGCCCACGGCCTGCGGATCATGGTCGACGTGGTGCCGAACCACAGCTCCTCCGCCCACCGGTGGTTCCAGGCCGCGCTGGCCTCCCCGGCCGGCAGCCCCGAACGCGACCGCTACATCTTCCGCGACGGCGACGCGCCGCCCAACAACTGGACGTCGGTGTTCAGCGGGCCGGCGTGGACCCGCCTGCCCGACGGGCAGTGGTACCTCCACCTGTTCGCTCCCGAGCAGCCCGACTTCAACTGGCGCAACCCCGCGGTCCACGAGGAGTTCTTGGACATCCTGCGGTTCTGGCTCGACCGGGGCGTGGACGGGTTCCGCATCGACGTGGCGATGGGCCTGTACAAGGACGCCGACCTGGCCGACGTGCCGCCCTCGGAGGAGGGGTTCCAATCGCGTTCGCCCATCTGGAGCCAGCCCGAGGTGCACGAGGTGTACCGCGAGTGGCGCAAGGTGCTCGACTCCTACCCCGGCGACCGCGCCGCCGTCGGCGAGGTGTGGACCGACACCGCCGAGGACCTCGCGCTCTACGTCCGGCCCGACGAGCTGCACCAGAGCTTCAACTTCGCCTGGCTTGAGGCCCCCTGGTCGGCCACCGCCTTCCGGAAGATCATCGACGACACGCTGGCCGCCGTCACCGCGCCCACCTGGGTGCTGTCCAACCACGACGTGGTGCGCCACATCACCCGTTACGGCGAGGGCTCGCTGGACCCCTCGGCCGGCCTCGCCCGCGGGCGTGCCGCTCTGCTCGCCATGCTCGCCCTGCCCGGGTCGGCGTATCTGTACCAAGGGGAGGAACTCGGCCTCCCGGAGGTGAAGGACCTTCCCCCGGAGTCGCGCCAGGACCCGATCTTCGCGCGCTCCAAGGGCGAGCTGCTCGGCCGGGACGGCTGCCGGGTGCCGATCCCGTGGTCCGGCGACGCGCAGCCGTACGGGTTCTCACCCGGCGGCGCCGGCCCGTGGCTGCCCCAGCCGGCCTCATGGGCGGCTCTCACGGCCGAGCGCCAGGCCGGCGACCCCGCCTCCACGCTGGCGTTCTACCGCCGCGTCCTTGAGCTGCGCCGGTCGCTGCGGGGCACGCTGCCCGACGCCATCGCCTGGCTGGAGGCTCCGGGCGACGCGCTCATGTTCACGCGGGGCGAGCTGATCTGCGTCATCAACTGCGGCGAGGAGGCCGTCCCTCTGCCGCCGCACCGGGAGGTCCTGTTGTCCAGCGGCAACGGCGAGGGGGCTTCCCTGCCCCCCAACACCGCCGTGTGGCTCCGCTCCGCCTGAACCGGGGGGAGACCGGGGGCGGCATCAGACCATCTCGGAGGTAAGCGCGTCCACCTGGGTGGTAAAGAATCCAACCCAGGCAGGACGACCGGCCGGTGTGTGTCACCGGGGAGGAGATATCTCCACCACAGTACGGCGAAACCACATCACACCTCGGCCGAGTGCTACAGATCTCCACCCACCGCCCGCCCCCGGTTCACCCCACCCCCACCCGGTGGAACGATTCCCACCCCGGCTCGCTCGCCCGGCGTCCTTCCCCCGGCCCCGCTCCTCCGGCCCCGCTCCTCCGGCGTTCGCTCGCCAGGCGTTCGCTCGCCAGGCGTTCGCTCAGGCGTCGCTCACGGAGCGAGCCGGTGCAAATCACGCGGGAACAGCGCGACCTGGCGGACGTTCGGCACGTCGAGCAGGCGTGCCATGAACCGTTCGAGCCCGAATGCGAAGCCACCGTGTGGTGGCATGCCGTAGCGCATCGCGTCGAGGTAGCCCGAGTACGCCGACAGGTCGGTCTCGCCGCGCGCGGTCAGCGCTCGCACGTAGTCGGCGTACCGGTGCATCCGTTGGCCCCCGCTGACCAGCTCCAGGCCACGGAAGATCAGATCGATGGCGCGCGAGTAGCCGGGACGAGCCGGGTCCGGATGGGTGTAGAACGCACGATGCGCGGTCGGGTAGCCCTCGACGAACACGAAGTCCGAGCCATGCTCGCGCAAGGCCCACTCGCCGATCCACCGCTCGTGCGCGGGCGCGAGGTCGGGCTCGCCGGTCACGTCCTCGCCGGTCGCCCTGCTGATCATCTCCAGTACGTCGGCGAAGTGCACCACCACGGGATCGTCGGTCAGCGCGGGCATGGTGACGTCGAGAAGCTCAAGTGAGGCGCCGGCCGATGCCTGGATGCCGGCCAGCATGCCCCCGACCGTCGCATGGCACGCGGCGATGACGTCACGGTGGTCTTCCACGAAGCCCATCTCGGCATCGAGAGAGGTGTAGGAAGCCAGGTGGCGGGCGGTGTCGCTCGGCTCGGCGCGGAAGACCGGTCCGACCTCGTAGACCCGCTCCAGGACGCCGACCATCATCTGCTTGTAGAGCTGAGGGGACTGCGCCAGGTACGCCGGACGGCCGAAGTAGTCGAGCTCGAAGACGTTGGCGCCGCTCTCGGTGGCCGCGCCCACGATCTTCGGGGTGTGGATCTCGACGAACGACATCGCTTCGAGCGCCGTGCGGAAGCCGCCGACCGCGGCCGCACTGATGCGGTGGACGGCGGCGAGCTTCGGGTGGCGCAGCGCGACCGGCGCGTAGTCCAGCATCGTCGGCAGGCTCGCGCGCAGGTCGGGCCGGTAGAGGTCGAACGGAGCCGGCTCGGCCGGGTCGGTCAATGCCTCGATCACCGGCGAAGTGATCTCCACTCCGCCCGGAGCGGACGGCTCGACGGTGACCGTGCCCACCACGGCGACCGTCGTCTCTTCCGGCAGGGTCTCGAGCCGAGCGCGAGCGGCCTTCTCGGACACGACGATCTGGGTCAGGCCGGCGGCGTCGCGCAGGATCAGGAAAGCGACCGACTTCAGCAGCCGGCGACGATGTATCCAGCCCGCGATGCGTACGGTCTCACCGACGTGTGCGGACAGCTGGGTGGACAGGATGCGTTGCATGGTGGTGGCCTCCTCTGGTCGCAACGCGTCCCCTGAGAGGCGTGGGCGAGCGGGATCCTCGCGGTACCACCACACCTTCACCACGCCGTCGTGCGGCGTGGCCTCTGCAAACCCGTGACGTGGGCGATTCGGCGGGACTCTACTAGACGCGAAGGTCGTTCTTCCCCGCAGCTCAGGAGGGTCTTCACGCCCCGGCCGGAGTCCGCCTTCGCAGCTGCCGGCGGCTCTCTCCGACTCCGGTGATCGAGGTGCTACTCGGCTCCGTCGTCGCTGTTGGACGCCATCTTACGCAGATCCGCGTTCGTCGATGAGAGGCGACAGCGTCCGTCAACGAGTTCGGCCGGCACCTGGTGACCGATTCGCACCGATATGACGGTGAGAGATGGCAACGTGCCATGCCTTGCCGAGCCGCCGGCCGGCCCCTGGCTCCGATCGCCGCTCCCGAGACCGGACAACCGGCTGACCGGCACCCACGGCGACGTGCCAAGCGCCCGGGACGACTCAGGGTCGGCTCCCTGGTTGAAGCGCCCGTCGCTCCGGGCGGCGCCGAGGCGAGTGGGCCGGCTGGGTGAGAACCAGAGCCCAACGGTCGAGCAGCCGACGAGCCGGTCGATGGTCGGCGAGTCGAAGACGCCGGCCAATTCCAGGACGGTCCGAGGGCGGTGGTCCAACGGCGGGGTACAAGGAATCGCCACCCCGGTCCGCGACCGGGGTGGCGATGCCGCCTGCTCATCTGTGGACTCAGCCGCGGACCGTCGGTCCTCGCCCGTCCTACTTTGACCCTCAGGCGCTGCCCGTCAGGCGTGGGGTGTCAGTCGCGGGTGAGCTTGCGGTAGGTGACGCGGTGCGGGCGGGCCGCGTCGGCGCCGAGCCGCTCGATCTTGTTCTTCTCGTAGTCGGCGTAGTTGCCCTCGAACCAGAACCAGTTCGAGCCGCCCTCCCACGCGAGGATGTGCGTCGCGGTGCGGTCGAGGAACCACCGGTCGTGCGAGGTGATCACCGCGCAGCCCGGGAACTCGAGCAGGGCGTTCTCCAGGCTGGACAGCGTCTCGGTGTCGAGGTCGTTGGTCGGCTCGTCCAGCAGCAGCACGTTGCCGCCCTGCTTGAGGGTGAGCGCCAGGTTCAGACGGTTGCGCTCGCCACCGGACAGGATGCCCGCGGGCTTCTGCTGGTCGGGGCCCTTGAACCCGAAGGCGGCGATGTAGGCGCGGGAGGGCATCTCGACGTGACCGACCTTGATGTGGTCGAGCCCGTCGGAGACGACCTGCCAGACGTTCTTGGTCGGCTCGATGTTGCCGCGCCCCTGGTCCACGTAGGAGATCTTGACGGTGTCGCCGATCAGGATGTCGCCGTTGTCGGGCTTCTCAGCCTGCATGATCATGCGGAACAGGGTCGTCTTACCGACGCCGTTCGGGCCGATGATGCCGACGATGCCGTTGCGCGGCAGGTCGAACGACAGATCCTCCATGAGGAGCCGGTCGCCGAAGCCCTTGGTGAGGCCGGTCGCCCGGATGACCGTGGTGCCCAGGCGCGGGCCCGGCGGGATCTGGATCTCTTCGAAGTCGAGCTTGCGGTACTTGTCGGCCTCGGCGGCCATCTCCTCGTACCGCTGCAGACGCGCCCGGCTCTTGGTCTGCCGAGCCCTGGCGTTGGAGCGCACCCACTGGAGCTCCTCCTCCAGGCGCTTCTTGCGCTTGACGTCCTTCTGGCCCTCGACCTTCAGCCGGGCGGCCTTCTGCTCGAGGTAGGTCGAGTAGTTGCCCTCGTACGGATAGCAACGGCCCCGGTCGAGCTCGAGAATCCACGTCGCCACGTTGTCCAGGAAGTACCGGTCGTGGGTGACGGCCAGGACGGTGCCGGGATACTTCTCCAGGTGCTGCTCCAGCCACTGGACGCTCTCGGCGTCGAGGTGGTTGGTGGGCTCGTCGAGCAGCAGCAGGTCGGGCTGCTCGAGCAGCAGCTTGCAGAGGGCGACGCGGCGGCGCTCGCCACCGGACAGCTTGGTGACCTCGGCGTCCGGCGGGGGGCAGCGGAGGGCGTCCATCGCCTGCTCGAGCTGGCTGTCGACATCCCACCCGTTGCGGTGGTCCAGCGCCTCCTGCAGCTTGCCCATCTCGTCGAGCAGCTCGTCGCTGTAGTCCGTCGCCATGAGCTCGGCGATCTCTTCGAACCGGGCGCGCATGGCGAGCGTCTCGGCGACGCCCTCCTGGACGTTGCCCAGAACGGTCTTGGACTCGTTCAGCGGCGGTTCCTGCTGCAGCATGCCGACGGTGAAGCCGGGCATCAGCCGAGCGTCGCCGTTGGACGGCTGCTCGATGCCGGCCATCATCTTCAGCAGCGTGGACTTACCAGTGCCATTGGGGCCCAGCACACCAATCTTGGCTCCGGGCAGGAAATGCAGCGTGACGTCATCAAGGATGACCTTGTCGCCGTGCGCCTTGCGGACACGCTGCATCGTATAGATGTACTCGGGCATGCTCCTAAGAGTAGGGGATTCCGCCATCGGAGTTGTCCCCTCACGCCCACCCACAGCCCCCGACCACGAGCCCACCCCCCAGCAGGCCGCCACCCACACGTGATATCGCCATAGTGTCGTCGTCCGGCATGGGATGGACGCGATGAACCATGCTCAGGCGATACCGCCGTCGGTGTTCTCGGCTCGGGCGTGGGGTGGGGGCTCGGGCGCGACGGGGAGGCAGATGCGGTCGCGGCCGAGCTCTTTCGCCCGGTAGAGGGCCAGATCGGCGGCGGCGAGCAGCTCGATCAGATCGTCGCCGTGCAGGGTCATGATGGCCACCCCCGCGGACACCGTCACCGAGATCATCGTGTCCTCGACGGGGATGGCCATGCGGCCGACACGTGACCGCAGGCGCTCGGCCACCCTTCGCGCCTCGGCGACGTCGGCACGCGGGAGCAGCACGACGAACTCTTCGCCGCCGAACCGCCCGACCACGTCATAGTCGCGGAGCTGGCTGCGCAGGGCCGTGGCGACGCCCGCGAGGACCTGGTCGCCCACCAGGTGGCCATAGGTGTCGTTGACCCGTTTGAAGTAGTCGATGTCGACGATCAGCAGCGCCAGCGTCTCGCCTGTGCGCCGCGCCCGGACGATCTCGGTGTCGGCCTCCCGCTGCCAGGCCGTCGCGTTGAGCAGACCGGTCTTGGCGTCCGTACGGGCCGCGGCCTTGAGCTGGGCGTGGAGCAGGCTGCGTTGCAGCAGGACCACGGGCGGAAGGGTGAGCACCAGCAGGACCACGCTCAGCCCGCACGCGATGGCGACCAGCACCCCAAGGCACAGCTCCACGACGTCGAGCAGCACACGCTCGCGATCCCACAGCACGTCGCGCCAGCGGGTGTCCGGATCGAACATGTGAAGCGCGATGGCGATCAAGGCGGTGTTGAGCACGGTGAACAGCGCAGCGCACCCCACCGCGATCGCCAGCGGCCCGCTCGACCCGAGCGCTCCGCCCTTACCGCTCGGCACGAGGGCATGGAAGATCACCGACGCCGCGCCGGCCGCGAGACCGATGGCGGCCGCGCTGAACACCCGCCGGTACAGCACGGTCGCCCGGACGCGTATCTGCAACAGGAACTGCAGCGGCAGCGGCGCGAGGACCGCGTAGACCGGTGGCAGCAGTAATGCGACGGGCAGCCACCAAGCCGAGAGCAGGTCACGAGACACACCCGCCGGCATGCCGAGACGACGGGTCGCCTCGATGCAGATCGCCCCACACGCCATCAACGCGAGGAAGGTCAGCATTTCGGACCAGCGGAACTCGGTGGAGGCCGCGAGATAGGCCGCCACCCCGAAGGCCAGGCCCACGGTGCCGCACAGATAGACGACCAGAACGGCTGGCTGCGCCAGCAGCGGCCATCGGTCGGCTAGCGAAAGCATGCCGCCGCGTGGCTCGACCGAGAGTTCACCGGACGTCATCACATCCCCCAACGCTCACTTCCATCCGGACCGGTTCGTTGCCTCGACTCTACGTCTCACGATGTGTAACACAATAGTCGCGCAGTGTGCGGCCCGCGATGGGAACCGCTACGTTGAGCACTGCGGCCGACACAGCCGGTTGGCCCGATGCGCCCGCTCCCCATCGAGCGGCCCATGCACGAAAGGAACAGCCATGGCGCGAGGCATCATCTGGACCTGACCAACCGCCAGGCCGTATTCATGGTTCATGCTGCTAGACGGTCGGTGGGGCCGGGGGTGGCCAAGGGCGTGTCGTCGCCGGTCGCGCATTGCTCGCTCACCGGGTCCGTCGGGTCGGCGAGGGCGGGAGCATGGGCGCCCGGCAAGGGGTCGGCGGCGTTGCCCGTATGGCCGGACTCGCCGGCCCTCTGCTCGCCTGCCATGGAGTCGACGCTTCTCAATCGGACCCCTTGGCCATCCGTAGCGGCCGGGCTCGCGGCCCCGATGAGCTCCCAGTCGCGGGTGGTGTCCGCGAACTGTCCCCGTGTCGCCTCGTCGAACGCGGGGGCGGCGGGCCCCCGCTGCGGTCTTTCGAAGGTGCTCACGCCGCGTCGCAGGTCATGGCCGACGGAGGTGGCCTCGACCTCGGCGACGAACCGGCGCTCGCCGTCACGCTCATAGGAGCGGATGCGCAGCCGACCGTGGACGACGATCGGCTGGCCCAGCTTGATGGACTGGGCGACGTTCTCCGCGAGCGTCCGATAACACCGCACGGAATAGAAGCTGGTCTCGCCGTCATGCCAGGTCTGGGAAGATCTGTCGAACACGCGCCGCGTCGAGGCCAAACGCAGCGACGTGACGCGGGTGCCGTCGTTGAAGTTGAACTGGCGGGGGTCGGCGGTGACGTTACCGACCAACGTGATGTAGGTGTCGTTCATCGTGCCTCCCATGGCGGACCGGCGGACCGTCTCCGCCGACATGGGAGCCAGTCTGGCCCGGCCCGTCACTCTCCATGATTGCCGAACTGCATTCTGTGGATAGGACGCCGCGCCGCACGCGCGCCTGTGGAGAACCGCGAAGGCGCAGGCCAGAGCACCACAGCAGCCGGAATCGTGCCACAGAAAGCAGACACAACACCACGATCAGCGCGTCGAGGGCGCCTGCCTCACCGCTTCATCTGTTCACATCGCGACGCCATGAGGATGTCCACGCACGGTCCGCGGCGCCATGGTCCGCCTGCCGTCGGCGCCGCTCAGGGCCCGGTCTCCGAAGAGGGATGGCCCGGCGGCGCGGGTGGGGATGACTCAGCGGCAGGCAGGCGAAGGGGTGACTCGGCGGCGGGACGGCTCAGCGGCGGGCGGACGGGTGGCTCGGCGATCGATGGCTCAGCGGCGGGCGGAGGTCAGGGCGGCGAAGAATTCGTTGTAGCGGCGCAGTTCCTGTTCCACCGGCTGGACGACCATCCGCTTGGAGACGGCCGAGATGCGGCGGCGCATCTCGCGTTCGAGTTGCTCGCGTTCGTTGCCGGCGCCGAGGACCACGAAGTTACGGCTCGCGATCGCCGAGAACAGGCCCAGCCCCAGCACGCTGACGATCATGAGCCCGAGCCATGGCAGCGTGGTCACATCGCCCAGCAGCTCGGCCGGCGCTCGGCCGATCTTGAAGACGCCGTACAGCAGGATGGCCCCCGCCCAGCCGACTCCGGCGACGAACAGCACGACCAGCAGGTACTGCCAGATCTTCAGCAGCCACCACCAGCGAGGCACGCGGTCGAGGCTCGGGGCGATCTCGGCGAGCTCGCCGGACAGGACCTCCGGCAGTTTGCCGAGTTGAGACCGGGCGGCATCCCGGACGCCGTTGCGCCATGCCTCGGGCATGCCGGAGCTCAGGCCGTCGGCGAGGGCCTGGACGGCGTTCTCCACCTCGGCGGGCTGGGCGCTCACCGAGGCCGCGGTCACGGCTTTGATCTCGTCGCGCAGGTTGCCCAGACGCAGGCTGTTCAGCGGGTCGGGGCGCAGCCGCGCGGCCCAGCGCGCATAGGGCCAGCCGACCCAGTCGATGGAGCGCACGCCGTAGACGTTCTCCAGAGCCTCGCCGACGGCCGGGACGCCGACGGCGTCGCAGAGGGCGTCGGTGAGCCCCTCCTGCCGGGCGAGGTCCACGGTGGGCTGCACGGCCAAGGCCTCAGGGGCGGGCATGACCTTGGCGAGCTTGCCCATGAGGCGGTTGAGGTCGGCCTCCAGGCGCTGGACGGCGGCCCGCCGCTGGGCGACGGACTCGGCGAGCACGCTCTTGAGGCTGTTCACTCCCCTGCCGGTGGTCGCCGAGGTGGGCACGATGCGCGGATGCTGCACGCCCTCGCGCTTCAACAGGTCCGACAGGTCGACGACGCACTCGGCGAGCTCCTCGGGCGCCAGCCTGTCGGCCTGGTTGAGCGCGAACACGGTGACCGCCTCGTGCCCCGCCAGCTCGGAGACGTACTTGGTGTGCGTGGCCGCGTCGGCGTACTTCTGCGGGTCGAGCACCCACACGATCAGGTCGGCGACCTGGATCAGCCGGTCGGCCTCGTGGTCGGTGATCGCCCGGATGGAGTCGTGGTCGGGCAGGTCGAGCAGGATCAGCCCGTGGAGCTGGCTCTCTCCCCGGTCGAGGGCGCTCGCGCGGGCGAACCGGTGGCGCCACTGCACCTGCAGCCAGTCGAGCAGCGGCCCCGCCCCGTCCAGGCCCCACACGCAGGCGTGCGTGCGCGCGGTCGTCGGGCGGCGCACCCCGGTCGGGGACAGTTCGAGCCCGGAGACGCGGTTGAAGAGCGAGGACTTGCCGCTTCCGGTCCCTCCCGCGAGGGCGACGACGGTGTGCTCGCCGGACAGCTTGAGCCGGTCGCCGGCGCGCAGCAGCAACTGGCCGGACTCGGCGATCAGCGCCGGATCGACCCTGCCGGGACCGAGCTCCACGATCTTCGCCAAGGCGGAGAGCCGGTACGCCAGATCGCTTCGCGTATCGGTCGTCCCCGGACGAACGCTGACACTCATCGGGCGACCTCAAGGTTGTACGTTGCCTGGTAGAGCCGCTTGGCCGCGGCCTCGTCGGGGATCCCCGCCTCGTCGAGCACCTGCACGTATCGGAACGTCTCCTCGTCGAAGAGGACGCTGATGCGGGCTCGCAGGTCGCTGCGCGCCTTGGTCCCGATGTTGCGCAGCGCCTCGGCGCCGAGCACGCCGCGCAGCAGCCGCTCGGGAAGGGTGCCGGTGCCCGAGACCGCGGCGACCTCCGAGCTCCCGTAGCCGAGCAGGCCCATCATGAAGACCATCGACAGCGCCTCCTCGTCGAAGGCGACCAGCTTGGCGACCGTGCGCTTGGTCACCCCGCCGGAGCGGATCAGCCCGATGACGTGCTCCTGCCAGGCCCCGATGGTACGGCCGACCCGGCGGGCGAACTCGTCGGACGGCCGGCCGAGTCCCTGCGTCTCGGCCAGGCGGTCGCCGGCGCCGTCGCGCTGACGCCACCTCGCGATGACCTCCTCGGCCGCCCGCTGCCCCGCGGAGACGATCACCGCCTCGAGCCCGGAGCGGAGCGCCGAACGGAAGGCGTGCAGGCGGGCGGGGGCCTGCTGGGCGGTCTTGGTGGCCAGGCGGCCGGGACGGCGCAGATGCAGGGTCTTCATCAGGTCGCCCGAGCCCGCGAAGTCCTGCCAGCGGGCCAGGACCTCTCCGCGCAGCAGCGAGCCGTTGTTCATCGCGTCGTCGATCTCGGCGAGCGCGCCCATATACGCGGCGTCCACGTCGGTCCGCAGCTCGGCCCGGAGGGCGACCTGGGCCTCCATGTGCCGCGCCAGTGCGGGCACGCGCCCGCGGAAGCTGTTCAGGACCCCTTCGAGGGTCGCCCGGACGGCCTGATCGCGGCGCTGGTCGTCGACCGACAGCTCGGTGAGCCACATGCGCAGGTCGGCGACCTCCTCCTCGGGAAGGCGGCCGGCGGTGACGGCGACCTCGTTGACCACGAACCGGTCGATCTCGCCGAGGCCGTACTCCTGGAGCATCCGGGCGAAATGCTTGTCGATCACGTCCCGGGACTTCGGCGGGACCCGGGACAGCACGATCGCCATACGCGCGCCGCGCTCCTTGGCCAGCCGTAACAGGTTCCACGCGGGCGCGTCGGCGTACCGGGTGGCGGTCGTGACGAAGATCCACAGGTCGGCGGCGTCCATCATCCGCTGTGCCACCTCGTGGTGGGTCTCCACCACCGAGTCGATGTCGGGGGTGTCGAGCAGCGCCGTCGCGGGGGGCAGCCGCTCGCTCGTGGCCAGCACGAGGCTGTCCAGCCCGCTGCCGGGCGCCGGCCGGTCGAGACGGACCAGGCCGCCGAGCACGTCACCCTTCGCGAACCACTCGCCGTCGTCGGGGTGGCAGACCAGGACGGGCGTCCCGGTGGTGGGACGGCGCACGCCCGTCGCGCTGACCTTGGCCGCGGCCAGGGTGTTCACCAGCGTGGACTTGCCCGCCCCGGTGGACCCGGCGACGGCGATGAGCGCCGGCGCGGTGCTCATGTGCACCCGGGGGATGACGTAGTTCTTGATCTGGGCGAGGATCTCGGCCTGCGCCTTGCGGGCCTCCTCGACGCCGGGGACCTCCAGGCCGAGCCGGACCCCGCTGACGGCGTCACGCAGCCCGGCGAGCGCCGCCGTCAGCGCCCGCGAGACGGGCTTGGGCAGCGCCACCTCGCGCACGCGGTCGTACGGACCGTGCTGCGCGTCCGGGCCCGGGTCCGCTTCTGGATGATCCGCCGAGCCTGTGGAGGACTCGGGCTGGGCGGTGGTCGCGGGGACGGAGGAGGCGTCCGCGTGGGCCTCCCAGACCGAACGGGCTTCGGCGGTCGCCGCCGAGCGTGCGGGCTGGAACAGGCTGCCCGCGGTCGGGTCGGACGTGGGCGCCGCCTCCGGAACGTCGGTGGCGGCGTCATCGCCGACCGGCGTCACGCGGGCGTGCCAGATGTCCTCAACCGGCTGAAAGCCTCTGGCGTCGTCCGCCGCGCCCCCAATGCCCTCTACGCCCTCGGCGGTTTCCAGGCCCTCGGCGTCCTCGGCGTCCTCGTGGTTCCAGAGGGCTTCGGCGTTCCCCAGGTCGTCAGTTCCAGGGGCGTCGTTCCCAGGGGCGCCGGAGTCGTCGTTCCCGAGGTCGCCGGGGCCATCGACGGGCTCGGCGCCGTCGCCTTCGCCGGCGTTGTCGGCATCGTCGGCTTCGTCGGCGTTCTGGACGGCCGCCGCGTTGTCCGTGCCTTCGAGATCGTCGAGGTTCCGAACGTCCCCGGCATCATCGGCGCCGGCGCTCTCGACGCTGCCGAAGTTCTCGACGTTGCCCGAGGTCTCAACGTCGCCGGTGTCCTCGCTGTTGCCCGAGGTCTGGACGTCATCCCGGTTGTCGGCATCCTCGGCGTCGTCGGCGTCGTCGGCGTCGTCGGCGTCGTCGGCGTCGTCCGGGGTCTGGACAGCCTCGGCGCCCGGGACGTCTCCGGCGTGCACAGGGTCCTGGACGTCGGCGGTGGCCGCCGTCGGGTCATCCGCGTTGACGGTCGAGGGGGCGAAGTCGGCGGCGGGACCGCCGGAGGAGTCCTCAGAGGCGGAAGCGTCGGCGGACTCGCTGTCGGTGGATTCCGCGTCGACGGACTCCGCCTCGACGGAAGCGGTGTCGACGGAATCGGCGGCGGAAGCGGACTCTGCGGCGGTGGACGCCGCGGCTTCGACGGGCGCGGCGGCGGCCGGGCCGTCGTCATCGCCCCGGATCGCCTGGAACGTTACCGTCCGCTCCTCCGGGGCCTCGGGGGAATCCTTGCCCTCGATCACCGTTTCACCCGACTGCTCGGTGTGTTCATCGGCCCGCTCGGTCTTCCTCGCAGCCGATTTCACGGAACCCGCTCCGCTCGAACCATCTCGATCTCCTGGCCGACCTTGACGACGTCACCGACGACCACGATCGCCGGCGGCCGCGTCCCAGCGGCGATCACTCGCTCCGCCACCGTGGAGAGGTCGGCATAAAGAGCTCGCTGGGTCGGAAGAGTACCGTCCTGTACGACCATTACGGGGGTTTCCGGCGAACGTCCCTCGCGTAGCAGGGTGTCAGCGATCATGGCTATTCGTTCAACAGCCATCAGAAGTACCAGGGTTCCCTGTGATCTCGCCAGTCCTGCCCAGTCAACAGTTGATCTCGGATCGTCGGGCGCGACGTGGACGGAGATGACGTGGAACTCCTGGCTCACTCCCCGGTGGGTCACCGGGACGCCGGCGGCGGCGGGAACGGCGACCGCGCTGGTGACGCCGGGGACCACGATGACGGGGATGCCGGCCCGCGCACAGGCCAGGGCCTCCTCGCCGCCGCGGCCGAAGACGTACGGGTCGCCGCCCTTGAGCCGGACGACGAACCGGCCCTTCCTGGCGTGCTCGACCAGCAGTTCGTTGATCTTCTCCTGCGCGAGGTAGCGACCGTAGGGGATCTTGGCCGCGTCGATGAGCTCGACGTCGGGCGCGAGCTCGTCCAGCACCGATCGGGGTGCGAGCCGGTCGGCGATGACCACGTCCGCCTGGGCCAGCAACTGGCGCCCGCGCACGGTGATCAAGCCGGGGTCTCCGGGGCCCCCGCCGACCAGAGCGACGCCGACGGGTTTGGTGCGGTCGCGGCGCGCGTCCACCGTGCCGTCGCGCAGAGCGTCGACCACGGCGTCCCGGATGCCCGCCGCGCGGCGCGGGTCGCCTCCGGCGGTGATCGCGACGCTGATCTCGTCCACGCGTCCGCTCGCGGGCGTCCAGGCGGCGGAGGCGTCGCGGTCGTCGGCGCGTACGCACCAGATGTGTTTGGCCTCGGCCTCGGCGGCGATCGCCGCGTTGACCGACCGCTCGTCGGTGCACGCCTGGACGAGCCAGGCCCCGTCGCAGTCGCCGACCTGGTACGGGCGGCGCTCCCAGGCCACCAGGCCGTCGGCGATGAGGTCGTCGAGCGCGGGCGTCACGCTCGGGGACACCAGGGTGACCGACGCGCCGGCCTGGAGCAGAGTGGGCACCCTGCGCTGGGCCACGCGCCCGCCGCCGACGACGAGCACGCGCCTGCCGTTGAGACGTAGACCGAGCAGGTAGGGCGACGACATGGGACGGTGTTCCCTTTCCCGGGAAGAGGCAAAACCCGTTGTCCGTGAGGTAAACCTACAGGCCCGCCGCCGCGGGAGGCACGGCTCGCCTGCCTTCCAGGAGCGGCTTTCGCGGATCCCAGGGCTCGCCTCCCGCGGCCGTCTCGCGCCTGCGCGCGATGGCCGACAGCGCCTCCAGGATGACCCGGTTGCCGAGGTAGGCGGTGATGTCCGCGTGGTCGTACGGCGGGGACACCTCGACGACGTCGATGCCGACCACCGGCAGCTCGTAGCAGATGCGGCGGACGGCGTCGAGGAGCTGGCGGGAGGACAGGCCGCCGGGCTCGGGAGTGCCGGTGCCCGGCGCGTGCCCGGGGTCGCACACGTCGATGTCCACCGAGAGGAACACCCCGTCGCACTCGTCGGTGGCGATGGCGAACGCCTCGGTCAGGCACTCGGTGAGCCCGCGCTCCACGATCTCGGTCATCTCGTAGGAGCGCATGCGCTGCTGGGCCATCCAGTCGAGCGTGTCGGGGCCGGGCCAGTATCCGCGCAGCCCGATCTGCAGGAACCTGTCGCCGCGGATCGCCTCTGACTCGATGAGGCGCCGCATCGGCTGGCCGTGCCCGTAGAGGTTGCCGAACTCGACGTCGCCGGTGTCCGCGTGCGCGTCGAAGTGGATCATGGAGACCCGGCCGTACCCGTGGTGGCGGGCGACGCCGCGCGCATCCGGAAGGGCGACGGTGTGGTCGCCGCCGAGGATCAGCGGGACGGCTCCGGAGGCCGAGATCGTGTGGACGGCCTCCTCGATGTCGCGGATGGAGGTCTCGATGTCGCCCGAGAAGCACTCGACGTCGCCGGCGTCCAAAACCTTGAGGTCCTTCAGGGGATCCACGCGGAGAGCGAGGCTCGGACGTGATCCGTCGTGGGGCAGGTAGCACGCCTGCCGCAGGGCCATCGGGCCGAACCGGGCGCCGGGGCGGTTGCTGGTGCCGCCGTCGAAGGGCGCCCCGACGATCACGACGTCCGCTCCCTCGAAGCTCGCCGGATCGCCGAGGTCACAGCGCTCCACGCCGAGGAAGGTGATGTCGGGTCCGAACATCGGGCCGTAACGCATCGTGGTCCAATCACGCCTGACAGCAGAACGTCACCATTTAACCGCATTGTCGGCAAAATTCCCCTGCTAGCCGACTTTCCCCGGAATGCCGCCGATGCCCGGCGCCGCACACCACCCGATATGGGGCCATCCGGCGTTCGATCAGCGTCCACGGCTTAGGCGCGCGTCCGCGTCCGTCAGGGGTCCCAGACGCGGACGTCGCTTCTCTGGTCCGAGGTGGGCGTTCCTTCTCGGTCATGGCGACGTGGGCCGGGTGTCCTTGTCGGTCACGCCTGCGGAGTCGAAGGTCGCGACCTCGTGCATGACGCGGACCGCCGAGCCGACCAGCGGGTAGGCGAGCAGCGCGCCGGTGCCCTCGCCCAGACGGAGATCCAGGTCGACCAGCGCTCGGAGGCCGAGATGATCGAGCGCGACCCCGTGCCCGGGCTCGGCCGAGCGATGGCCCGCCACGCAGTAGTCGATGGCGTGCGGGGACAGCGCGACGGCGACCAGGGCCGACGACCCGGCGATCACCCCGTCCAGGATGACCGGGACGCGGGCCGCGGCGGAGGCGAGGATGAACCCCGCGAGGGCGGCGTGCTCCAACCCACCGACCGCCGCCAACGTGCGCAGCGCCTCCGACACGCCTTCGGACACGGCCGGGGGGGCCGCTGACGCCGGGGGCGTGGAGAGGCCGTTGATCTCAAGGGCGCGGCGGATGACGGCGATCTTGAGCTCGAGGGTCGTGTCGTCGACGCCCGTGCCCCTTCCCGTGGCCAGCGCAGGGTCGTGTCCGGTGAAGGCGCAGATGAGCGCGGCCGAGGCCGTGGTGTTGGCGATGCCCATGTCGCCGGTGATCAGACAGGCCGCCCCCGCGTCGATCAGGTCGACCGCGACGGCGATGCCCGCCTCGAGTGCCGCGACGGCCTGGTCGGAGGTCATGGCCGGGCCCTGCGACAGATCGGCGGTGCCGTAGGCGACCTTGCGGGAGACCAGGCCGGGGGCCTCCGGCAGGTCGGCCGCGACTCCGACGTCCACCACGGTCACCGACGCGCCGGCCTGGGCAGCGAAGGCGTTGGCCACCGCACCGCCCGCGAGGAAGTTCGCCACCATCTGGGTGGTGACCTCCTGCGGCCAGGGGGTGACTCCCTGGGCGTGCACGCCGTGGTCACCGGCGAAGATCGCCAGGGCGGCGGGAGCCGGGAGCGGGGGCGGGCAGGCCCCCGCGACGCCGGCGAGGCGTACGGCGACGTCCTCCAGCGCTCCGAGCGCTCCGCGGGGCTTGGTCAGGCGGTCCTGATGGGCTCGCGCCAGGTCCATCGCCTCGGTGTCGGCGGGCTTGATCGCCGCCAGGGTGCGTGCCAGGGGGCCATCGTGCACGATCACACCAGTCCTTCCGCCGGGGGGCCTGGCGACCGGACCACTTCGCCGCCAGGGGTGCGCGGAGGAAGCCTCGCGGAGGGAGCCTCGCGAACGACCATCCGCGCCGAAGAAGTCTCGCGCATGCGCCCCCCGCCCCCGCCATCCGGGGCCCCGGCCGGCCCGACCACGAAAGGTCACCGGGTTCCCGCCGCAAGCGGCGCCGGATTCGCCGACCCCCCTCTCGCCGACCCGGCGCCGGGAAGAGGCCAACACGGGTGGGAGAGCCTGGTCAGGCAAATCGCGGGTCGGGTTGAGTACCAGGGGTGGGGCGGCGAGGTCGAAGCGCGGGCGGCGAGCGGCTTGGGGAACCGTACCTGCCCGCGCGGGAAGCCGTGAGAGGGCTACACGAGGCCTTCGGCGAGGGTGGGCTGGTCGCGGGTCAGGCGGCGGACGGGGGGTTCGTCTCCGCCCAGCACGTCGTCTCCCCGTAGCGGGTCGTCTTCGCGCAGGACGTCGTCGCCTCGCAGGACGGGGGCGGTCGGGTCTTCGAGGATTTCGGGGGCCGGGAGGGAGTCCAGTTCTTCCAGGGACAGAGGCTCGTCGGCGGGGTCGAGGACGGCTTCGACGGGATCGGTGAACGCCGGGAGCTCCCCTTCGACCGCGCGGAAGGCAGCGGTGTCCGCGCCGAAAGCGGCGGTGTTCGCCTCGAAGGCGGTGTCCGATTCGAAGGCGGTGTCCGCCTTGAAAGCGGTGTCCGCGTCGAAGGCGGTGTCCGCCTTGAAAGCGGTGTCCGCCTCGAAGAGGGTGTCCGCGTCGAAAGCGGCACTGTCCGCGTCGAAGGGGGCGTCCGGGGCGAAGGCGGCGGTGTCCGCGTTGAAGGGGGTGCGCAGGGCGAAGGGGGTGCCGTTCTGGTGGCTCGGCCATGGGGAGGCGGCGTGGAGGGCTTGTTCGTATCTGTCGATGATCAGGTCGGCCAGGCCCTCGCAGTCGCCGATCACCTCGGCGCAGCGCACGTCGAGGTCGATGTGCCCGGCGGCGTAGGCCAGCGCCTCCGCCCAGATGCGTTCGAGGACACCGCCGGCGAACAGCAGGTAGGGAAGCACGACGACCCGCTTGGCGCCCAGGCGGCGGCAGCGTTCGATGCCCTGCGCGACCGACGGCGGGGCGTCGGAGACGTACGCGGTCTCGACGGTCAGCAGGTCGGCGGCGTGGGTCTCCCAGAACAGGCGGGACACGCGGTGGACCTCGGCGTTGGCGGCGGTGTCCGGTGATCCGTGCCCCACCAGCACCACGGCGGTCTCGGCAGGGGAGATCGGCTCCCAGGCCGCCTCGCCGTGCTCGTCCCCCACGGTGACGGAGGCGAGGCGGGGCATCTCGGCGAGCGCGTCCGCGAGCCGCTCGGCCATCAGGCCCAGCACCTGGGGTGAGGCGTCGAGCGGGCGGGCGAGGTCGCAGCTGAGGGTGGGGTGCATGACCTGCGCTCGAGCGATCTCGGCGGGAATGTCACCATTGTCACCGAGGGCGAGCGGGACGGTCACGAGGCGGTGGTGTCCGCGGGCGAGGAGAGAGGCCACGGAGTCGTTCAGCGACGGCCGGCCCTTGGCCACGAAGCCGCCGGACACGTCCGCGGCGACCTGGTCCAGACGGCACCGCAGTCGGTGGACGAAACGGCCGAACTCTGCCGCGCCCGTGTCATCGTGGGCGCCGTGCCCTATGAGCAGAAGCGGCGGCTTCATATGGATCTCCGATCCTTTGACCTGCGGTTTTCTGGTCGGGTCGCGAGGATATCTGAATCTGTCAACGCTTGGACATGCCTTTGCCCACCTTTTGGGCGAACCCAGACCTTCCGTTCATGGTCGTCCGGCCCGCGGGCCTTACGTACCCTGGAGATGCCTTCCTATCGTCACAGCGCGCGATTCGTCGACCTCAATGGGTGATCGGATGTCCGGGCGCGGCCGGGGACGCATCGAACGGTCTCGTCAGACGGTCTCGCCCTTGAGCAGGCTGAACAGGACCGCGTCGGATATGCCGCCGGAGATGGGCAGCGCCCCGCGCAGGACGCCCTCCTCGGTGAAGCCGGCCTTGCGGGCCACGGCCTGGCTGGCCACGTTTCCGATGGCGACCAGCAGCGTGACCCGGTGGAAGCCGCGCATCATCAGAAACGTGCTGACGGCGCGCGTCGCCTCGCAGGCGATGCCCTGGCGGCGCGCCCACGGCGAGATCCAGTAGCCCACCTCGACGTCGCCGCGTTCCCAGTCGGCCCGCTGGATGCCGGCGGACCCGGCCAGGCGGCCGCCCGCCTTCGACTCGATGGCGAACTGCACGCCGTTCACCGAGTCCACGTGGGCGAACCTGGTGCACCATTCGTAAGCCCTCTGCAGGTCGTATCCCGCGGCCCAGGGCATCCAGCGGTTGATCTCGGGGTCGCCGTCGACGGCCTCGAAGACGTCCTTGGCGTCGGTCCCGGTGAACGGGCGCAGGATGAGCCGCTCGCTCTCGAGGCGCACGCCCGTCCCGAAGCCCCGGCCGTTCATCGTGGGCGGGCCCATCGCCAGGTCGCGGGCGAGCAGCCCGAACACGACCAGGTCGTGCGGGCCGTCGTCCTCGTAGCCCGCGCCGCGCAGCAGCCCCTCACGGGTGAATCCGGACTTCTCGGCGACGCGCAGGGAGGCGGTGTTGTCCAGGTTGGCGCGCAGCTCGACGCGGCGCAGGCCGCCCTTGGTGAGCGCCCACTCGGTCAGGCCGCTGACGGCCTCGGGGGCGTACCCGCGGCCACGGTGCAAGGGGTGGACTCCGTACCCGACCTCGGCCGTCCCGGCGCCCCAGACGGTCTTGAACAGGCTGATGGCGCCGACGACCGTGCCCTCGGCGACCATGGCCAGGTGGATGCCCTGGCCGGAGCGCCACAGCTCGTGCACGCCGTACGAGAGCCACTGCGGCACGCCGGACGGATGGCCGGGCACGCCCGGCGGGAGGAACTGCGCACCCGACTCGAGGATGGCGCGCACCCGGTCGGCGTCCCGTGGGCCGAAGGGCCGCAGGAGCAGCCGCCGGGTGGTGATCGTCAGGTGCTGATCGAAGCCGGTCAATCTTCATCCCCCTTGTGCGGACACATCAGCTCATCGCACAAGGGGGGGTGTCCGCAACTTGGCGGGCCCGGGTGAACCGGTGCGGTGCGCCGGTTCGGCCGGGACCACGTCGTCTCTCGTCACACCGGTCCCAGCGGACGCGCACGCCGGGCGCCGTCCGCGGAGGCCACAGGAGTTCACTGCCGTCCACGGAAGCCGCGGTGGTCAAAGAGCCGTGTGAGGAAGCCGCGCGGAGGCCGCGGGGGTTCAGGAATGGCGGCGCAGCACCTCGCTCCACCGCACCCGGGTGCCCGTGCGCAGCACCGCCCGCTGGTAGACCCGCCCGCCGGCGTACAGCACGGCGGCCACCGCGGCCACCATCAGGCCCATGGCCAGGGCGGTCTCCCACACCGGCACCCGCACGACGGTGGAGCGCACCGGCATGAGCATCGAGGAGAACGGCGGGACGATGGACAGCACCCGCGCCAGCGTGCTGTCGGGCGACTGGCCCACGAAGAACCCGACCAGATAGGAGGCCGTCATGAGCATCGTGGCCGGGCTCAGAACGCCGCTCAGCTCCTCCTGCCGCGATACCAGCGAGGCGATCGCGGCGAACATCGCCGCGTAGAAGGCGTAGCCGAGCAGGAACCACACGACCACGCCGGCCACCACCCCGTAGGTGCCGTCGGGCAGGTGGGGCACCGCGCCGGAGATCTGCGCGGCGGCGAGCCCGACGGCGGCGATGACGACCAGCTGGGACAGCCCTAGCACGCCGAGGCCGATGACCTTCCCGGCCAGCAACTGCCATGGCCGTACCAGCGTCAGCAGGATCTCGACGATGCGGCTGCCCTTCTCCTCCACGACGCCCATCGCGACCCAGGTGCAGATCTGGAGGAGCAGCATGAACAGGACGACGACGATGGTCAGCGCGATCACCATCCGGACGGTGGCGTCCTCGCCGCTGCCGTTCAGCGTGACCCTCGACATGACGGGCACCTGCTGGGCCTGGGCGACCTTCGCCGGGTCCAGGCCCGCCGAGGCGAGGTTCTGTTCCGTGGTGACCATGCGGTGGGCGGTGTCGAGCAGGACCGAGAGTCCGGTGCCCAGGACGGTCTTGGAGATCACCGAGGTGTTGTCCACGATCGCCGCCTCGACGTCGCCCGCGGCGACGGCCGCGCGGGCCGCCGCCGCGTCGGCGTAGCGCGTGACCTTGATGGACCGGTCGGCGTCCTGCGCCGCCTGGGCGCCGAGCGCGGCCTGCAGCCGGTCGGCCCGCGCGCCCGCGAGCCCGATGGCGTGGTCGTCCGCGCCGCCGAACAGCTTGGGGAGCATGGCGAGCACGGCGACCAGCACGGCGGTGACGAGCAGGCCGTAGCGGTATCCCTTGGTGCGGCCGCGCACGGCGATCTCACGGCGGGCGACCAGGGCGATGGGGTTCACGCGACCACCTCACGAGGGATGCCGGCCAGGGCGCGGGGGTTCACACGACCACCTCCCGCAAGGAGGTCGGCCAGGGCGAGGAGGTTCACGCGACCACCTCGCGGAAGATGTCGGCCAGGCCGGGCTCCTGCCAGCCGAAGTGCTGGACCCGGCCGGCCCGCGTGGCCAGCCGCAGCGCCTCCTGGTCGTCGGCCGGGACGAGGATCACCTCGTCGTAGCGCTCGTGCTCCTCGGCCGTCGCGAGCGGCGAACGGTCGGTCCTGGCGACGATCTCCCCGGGCAGCCGGTCGGCCCAGCCGGCCTCGGCGCCGGTCACGACGATGCGCAGGCGCTTGCGCGACTCCCGTGCGCGCAACTCGGCGACGGTGCCCACCGCGACCATGCGGCCGGCCTTGATGATGCCGACCGAGTCGCAGAGCCGTTCGACCAGGTCGAGCTGGTGGCTGGAGAAGACGACCGGCACCCCGGCGGCGGCGCGCTCGGCGAGCACCCCGGCCAGCGCGTCGACGGCGATCGGGTCCAGGCCGGAGAACGGCTCGTCCAGGACGAGCACCTCGGGATCGTGGATGAGCGCGACGGCGAGCTGGACGCGCTGCTGGTTGCCCAGGGACAGGCTGTCGACGTCGTCGCCGCGTCGCTCTGCCAGGCCCAGCCGCTCGATGAGGGCGTCGGCGGAGCGGCGGGCGTCCGGCGCGGCCATGCCGCCGAGCCGGCCGAAGTACTCGACCTGCTCGGCCACCCGCATCTTGGCGTACAGCCCGCGTTCTTCGGGCATGTAGCCGAACCTGCGGCGGGTGTCGTGGCCGACGGGCGCGCCGTTCCAGCGCACCCGCCCGGCGTCGGCGCCGAGCACGCCCATCACGATGCGCATGGTGGTCGTCTTGCCGGCCCCGTTGGCGCCGACGAAGCCGAACATCTCGCCGGGGCGAACGGTCAGGCTCACGCCGTCGAGCGCGACGGTGTCCCCGTAGCGCTTTTCGAGCCCTTCCACCTCAAGCATGGGGGGATCCCTTCATGATCTTCTCGAGCACCGAGACGTACTCGCGGAAGGCCTCGCGTCCCCGGGGGGTGAGCGAGAGCCAGGTGCCGGGCTTCTTGCTGATGAAGGCCTTCTCGACCTTGACGTAGCCCGCCTCTTCGAGGGTCAGCATGTGCTTGGACAGCAGCGAGTCGCTGACCTCGATGGTGTCGCGCAGGAACCGGAACTCCACGTTGTCCGCGGCGGCCAGCGCCGCCATGATCGACAGGCGGACCGGCGTGTGGATGAGCTGGTCCAGGTCGTGGCGGGGGTGGGCGCCGCTCTCGGTCACCTGGCGCCGTCCCAGGGACGCAGGCGCCAGGCGGCGTACAGCACGGGGACGGCGGCGGCGACCGCGGCGGCGAGGCCCGCGGCCACCCACCAGCCGGAGGGCCGCTCGGGCATGACGTAGTACCCGAACAGCGCCACGCCGACCATGACGGCCACCCAGACGAGGGCCACCCGCGAGTGCAGGCGGGAGTGGCCGTAGACGCCGAGGCTGTAGGCGTAGACGAAGGACAGCGCGGTCATCGCCAGCCAGGCGATGCCGGCGATCCGCGGGATGGGCGACGAGGCGAAGAACATCGCCGGCCAGTACAGCAGCGCCGCGACGCCCCAGACGAGGTAGAGCCACCCCATCGCGGCGGCGGACCGTCCGACGCTCCTGCGCACGCGGCCGATCTGCGCGAGCGCCTCGCCCGCGCTCATGTCCGTCTCGGAGCCCGTGTGCGTCCCCGCACCCTGATCGTCACCGGCGTTCATGCCCTCATCCCCCTTTCCTGTACTCAACAAGTTAGCAAGCGCTCAACTCCCATTCAAGTGCTTCACCGGACGTTGAGAACAACGAACCCCGGCACGGCGCGCGGCAGCCGTACCGGGGCGGACGAGGTGGACGTCAGAGGACGATGATCACCTCGAGCGTGCGGGGGCCGTGCACCCCCTCGACGCGGTTGAGCTCGATGTCGCTGGTCGCCGACGGGCCGCTGATCCACGTCATCGGCCGCGACGCGTCCAGGCGCGCGACCGCCTCGGGGACGCCGGGCACGATCTGCCCGGCGCGCACGACGCACAGGTGGTAGTCGGGCACCAGGGTGAGGGCCCTGCGTCCCTGGCCGGGGCCCGCGTCCAGGATGATCGTGCCGGTCTCGGCGATGGCGGCCGCGCAGCCGGTGACCACGCCGTCCGCCGCGTCCAGCTCGGCGGCGGACGGCGGCGGGACGTCGCCCAGCCGTTCCACGCCGGGCGGCAACGCGCCCAGCCACTCCTCGGGCAGCCCGCCGGGGACGACCAGGCGGCGCGCGCCCCGGCCGGCCAGCGCGTCCGCGACCGTGGCCGCCACCTGGGCGGCGGGGACGACGTGCACGGTCGCCCGGTAGTCGCGGACCCGTTCTGCGAACAGTTCGACGCCGCCCGGCTCATCGCGGGAAGGACGGTAACCGCGCGTCACCTCCACCGGCGGCGCGCCGGCGACGGCCGAGCGGATGCGCGCCAAGATGGCCTCGCGCGAGCTCATCGGCCCACCTCGCGGACGCACGCCACGATCATCCCTCTGTGCGAGCTCATCGGCCCACCTTCCGGACGCGCACCGAGACCACATCTCCCTGCGAGCTCATCGGTCCTCCTCCTGCGTGCGCCGCCACCAGTCGCGGAACGACTCGCGCGGCACGGGCGGCACGTCCCGGGTGGCGGTCCAGGCCGCGCCGGGGCCCGGCAGGTGCGTCTTGGGCACCAGCCCGCGAAGGCGGGTGACCAGCCGCTGGGCGCTCCGCAGCCGCACGGGCTCGTCCAGCACCCAGCCGGCGGCCGCCAGCCCGGCCCGTTCGGCCGGGGCGTGCGGAGCCCTGGCCCGCAGATGGACCAGCACCTCGGGGATGTCGATGGCCACCGGGCACACGTCGTAGCACGCCCCGCACAGACTGGAGGCGTACGGCAGCGAGGCGTCCAGCTCGGAGGTCATGCCGCGAAGCTGCGGGGTGAGGATGGCCCCGATCGGCCCCGGGTAGACCGAGCCGTACGCGTGGCCGCCGACCCGCTCGTAGACCGGGCAGACGTTCAGGCAGGCCGAGCAGCGGATGCAGCGCAGTGCCTGGCGCCCGATCTCGTCGGCCAGGACGTCGGTGCGGCCGTTGTCCAGCAGCACCAGATGGAACTCCTGGCCCTCCGCGGCGCCGGTCCACATGGAGGTGTAGGGGTTCATGCGCTCCCCCGTGGAGCTGCGCGGCAGAAGCTGCAGGAACACCTCCAGGTCGCGCCAGGTCGGCAGGACCTTCTCGATGCCCACCACGCTGATCAGGGTCTGCGGCAGGGTCAGGCACATGCGGCCGTTGCCCTCCGACTCCAGCACGACGAGCGTGCCGGTCTCGGCGATCAGGAAGTTGGCGCCCGAGACGCCGACCTTGGTGGACAGGAAGCGCTCGCGCAGGTGCAGCCGGGCGGCGTCGGCGAGCGTGCCGGGCTCGTCCCCCAGGCCTTCGGGGGCGGGACGGCCCCACTCCCCCATGTGCGCGAGGAAGATCTCACGGATCTCCGAGCGGTTGCGGTGGATGGCCGGCACCAGGATGTGCGAGGGCCAGTCGTCGCCGAGCTGGACGATGAGCTCGGCCAGGTCGGTCTCGTAGCCGGTGATGCCTTCGCGTTCCAGGGCCTCGTTGAGGTCGATCTCCTGCGTCACCATGGATTTGACCTTCATGACCCGCGTCTCGCCGGTGGCCTTGATCAGGCCGGTGACGATGCGGTCGGCCTCGGCGGAGTCCGACGCCCAGTGGACGTGGCCGCCCGCCTCGACGACGGCCTCCTCGGCCTGGACCAGGTAGCGGTCGAGGTTGCGCAGCACGTCGTCCTTGATGGCGCGCCCGGCCTCGCGCAGTTCGTGCCAGTCGGGCAGCTCCGACACCACCGCGCCGCGCCTGGCCCGGATGGTGTGGGTGGCCTTGCGCAGGTTGAACCGCAGTTGGGAGTCCGCCAGCGCCTTCTCGGCGTTGCGCGGGAAGGAGGGCATCCCGAGAAAGGTGCCCTGCCCGGGGCCGCTCATCGCGTGTCTCCTTCACAGGTGTGGAAGCACGGGGCTCCTTCGCGGACGGACAGGGGCCGCCTCACCGCTCGGCCTCGGTGCTCGCGAGGATCTCCGCCAGGTGCATGACCCGGACGCCGGAGCGCTGGCGGTTCAGCGTGCCGCCGATGTGCATCAGGCAGGAGTTGTCGGCCGCGCAGAGCACCTCGGCGCCGGTGGTCATGACGTTGGCCACCTTGTCGGCGCACATGGCCGAGGAGACGGCGGCGTTCTTGACCGCGAAGGTGCCGCCGAACCCGCAGCACTCCTCGGCCCCCGGCAGCGGGACCAGTTCGAGGCCCCGGACGTTGCGCAGCAGGGCGGCGGGGCGGTCGCCGACGCGCAGGCCGCGCAGCGAGTGGCACGTCGGGTGGTAGGTCACCCGGTGCGGGAAATAGGCGCCGACGTCGGTGACGCCGAGCACGTCCACCAGGAACTCCGACAGGTCGTGCACCTTGGGCGCCGTCTCGGCCACCGCCCGCGCGAACGGCGAGCGCCCCGCGTGGGCGCTCGCGAACGCCGCCGGCCGCGTGGCGCCCATGCCCGCCGCCAGCTTCGGGTACTGCTCGCGCACCATGGCGGCGCACGACCCCGAGGGCGTCACCACGGCGTCGTATCCGGCGAAGACGTCCAGGAAGTGCCGGGCCAGCCGGACGCCCTCGTCCCGGTAGCCGGTGTTGGCGTGCATCTGGCCGCAGCACGTCTGGGCCTCGGGGAACTCCACCTCGCAACCGAGGCGGCGCAGCAGCGTCACGACCGCCTTGCCGGTGTCCGGGAAGAGCGTGTCGTTGACACACGTGATGAACAGTGCGACCCGCATCGCGGCCTTTCCTCAAGACGCTCCGGACCCACCCGGAACGAACGCGCCGGTGGACGCCCCTGGAACCGAGTATGGTCAGACCATACTCCAGGCGAGAGGGACGGTCACGTGGCGGACGGCAGGCGACGCACACGCGCGTTCGAGGAGGTGCTCCTCCAGGTCGAACGGCGCATCGCCGACGACGGCCTCAAGGTGGGAGACCGCCTGCCAGGCGAGCGGCAACTGGCCGAGCAGCTCCAGGTCAGCCGGTCCTCGGTCCGCGAGGCGATTCGCGTCCTGGAGACGCTGGGGGTGGTGTCCTCGCAGGTGGGCCGCGGTCCGGACGCGGGGGCGGTGCTCACCTCCCGGCCCGACAGCGCGCTGACCGACCTGCTGCGCCTGAGCCTCGGCCTGTCCAGCCTCTCGCTGCGCGAGGTCATCGACACCCGCCTGATGATCGAACGCTGGTCCGCCGAACACGCCGCGCGCGCCGCCCCCCTGCCGGAGCCCGCCGAGGCGCTGATGGAGGCGATGCCGGCCATGGAGGCCGCCGCGAGCGCCGAGGACTTCGTGCGACACGACATCGCCTTCCACGTGGCCATCGCCGAGGCGTCGGGCAACCGGCTCATCGCCGCGGTGATGCGCGCGCTGCGCGGGGCGATGCGCAAGTACGCGATCGAAGCGGTCGACCGGCTCGGCGACACGCGCGTGCTGCGCGAGGACCACCGCCGCATCCACGACGCCATCGTCTCCGGCGACGCCGCCACCGCGGTCGACGCCGTAACGGCGCACCTGGCCCACGCCTACCCCGAGCTCTTCTAGGACTTCCGCCGGCCGTCCGTCCCCCGGAGCACCGGCATGGAACCACGCAGGACGTGAACACGACAAAAGCCAAAGAAGTGTTTGACATCCGCCGATGCCAAAGTATTGTTTGACATATGCAGATCAGCGATCCGAAGGCGATCAGGGCCCTGGCCCACCCGCTCCGCCTCGACCTGCTCGAACTGCTCGCCACGATCGGCCCGGCCACGGCCGCCCGGTGCGGGCGCGTCCTCGGCTCCTCCCAGGCGAACTGCTCCTTCCACCTGCGCCAGCTCGCCAAATACGGCTTCGTGGAAGACGCCGGCCCAGGGCGCGACCGGCGCGAGCGGCAGTGGCGGGTCCCCGACCGGCGGCCGGCGCTGCGCATCGCGGCCGGCGGCGACGCCGTCGTCACGCGGCAGCTCCAGCGGGTCGTGGTCGAGCGCGAGACGCAGGCGATCCTCGACCACATCGACCGCGGGGGCGGCGACGAGCAGGCATGGGACCACAAGGCGGGCATGGTGACCGCGGTGGCCGTCCTGTCCGCCGACGAGGCCGCCGAACTCAAGGAGAGGTGGAAGGCGCTCCTCGAGCCCTACACGACGAGGACCACGAGCGGCTCTCACCAGCTCGAACCCGGACAGCGTCATGTCCGGTACTTCATGGCGGCGACGCCGATGCCAGATTTCGACTCACGGGACGACGATGATGAATCCGACGACTGACGGCCTGATCGACTTCGTGAGCGCCGCCCCTGCCACCGGCTCCCTGGACGTCGCGTGGAGCCACGGCGCGCCCCCTGGAAGGCCCGCCCGCGATCCGCTGATCCAGGTCCACCACTACGACGAGCACACCGTCATCATGCGTCAGAGCAAGTCGGTGAATTACGAGGCCCCGTTCCTCTACCTGCTGTTCGGCAACGACCGGGCCCTGCTGCTCGACACCGGCGCCACCGCCGACCCCGGCCTGTTCCCGCTGCGCGAGACGGTCGACCGGCTCATCGCCGCCTGGCTCGAACACCACCCGCGCGAGGAGTACGAACTGATCGTCGCGCACACCCACGGGCACGGCGACCACGTGGCCGCCGACCCGCAGTTCGCCGGCCGCCCCGCGACCACCGTGGTGGCGCGGGATGTGGAGGCCGTGCGGGCGTTCTTCGGATTCGGCGAGGGCTGGCCCGCCGAGACCGTCGCCTTCGACCTGGGCGGCCGGGTCCTTTCGATCCTGGGCTCGCCGGGCCACCACAAGGCGGCGATCACCGTCTACGATCCCTGGACCGCGATCCTGCTCACGGGCGACACCGTCCTGCCCGGCAGGCTGTACGCCTTCGACTTCCCCGCCTACCTCGCGACGCTCGATCGCCTGGTCGCCTTCGCCGAGACCCACCCCGTGGCCCACGTGCTCGGCTGCCACGTCGAGATGACGAGCCACCCAGGCCGCGACTACCCGCTCGGCGCCGCCTACCAGCCCGACGAGCGCGCCCCCGAGATGACCGTGGCCCACCTGGCGGCCATCCGGGACGCGGCGGCGTCCGTCGCGGGCAAGCGAGGAGTCCACCGGTTCGACGACTTCCTCATCTACAACCAGCCCCGCCGTAGCGACATGCTCAAGCTCATGGCCCGCGGGCTGGCGCACAAGGCCCGCGCCGCGCTCTCGCGGCGGTGAAGCCCCCGCCGTGAGCCGGCCCCTCGCGCCACCACCGCCCCTCGCTGACCCGTCCCCGGCAGGCTCGCCACCACCTCACCAGTCCTTCGTGGGACGGTCGCCGCGTTCGGCGGCGCGTGTGCGTGTTCAGGTGAGCTGCCGTTCCTTCTGTCGCCGCATGAGCTCCTCGATGGCGGTGGGCAGGGTCGTCTCGAAGTCGATCAGTTTGGCCCAGGTCGGCTTCACCACGACCCGGACCATGCCGAGGTAGAGCGACTTCACGCCTTCCTCCCACTCGGCCCGTTGCTCGGGCGTCATCTCATACGTGCCGTTCCACTGGAGGTACTCCTCCGGGATGCCGTCGACGACGTCCAGCTCCGCCCGGCCGCGGATGAGCAGGACCTTCGGCGGGTGCGACTCGGTGTCGATCGTCAGGGCGACCGCGGGATCGCGACGCAACGCCGGGAGCTTCCGTGCGTTCGTCGCGGTGCACATGACGATCTCCGTGCCGTTCCAGGTGACCCCGATCGGGATCGACCGGGGCGTCCCGTCGAGCGCGATGAAGGCCAGCCTGGCCAGGTCGCGGGCCAGCAGTTCCTGGCTGAGCGGGCGGTTCAGCACCTCGTCGATGGCGTGCTGGTCCATGGTCGGAGCTCCTCTAGTTGTAGTAGCGGCGGGCGCTGGACCCGACGCGGGTGATGTCGGTGCCGTAGATGTGCAGGCTGATGGCGATCTCGTCGCCGACGTTGCGGATGCGGTGGATGTCGCCGGGCGGTGCGAAGCCGCTGACCTCGCCAGGCGGGTTGTCCCGCGTGCCGATGGGGTTGAGCGCTTCGTCGAACAGTTCCTCGTGCTCGATGCCGGACAGCACGCCCACGACGCACCAGGTGATGTGGTCGTGGATCCGGGTGGTCTGCCCGGGGCGCCAGACCAGGCCGAGGATGGAGAACGCCCCGTCGGGCTCGGCGTGCAGCAGGTGGCCCGCGACCCGGTCGTGCCGGCCGAGACGCTGATCGGGCGTCAGGACCTCGGGGCCGGGCAGATGCGCCCGGAGCCGATCGGCGACCAGGTCCGCGGTGTCCGTCCAGCCGGTCCGCACGTCGGTCGCCTGGCGCACGGCCGCGACGAGATCGGTGAGCGTCGTGAGTGAGCGTGTCATCGCCGCGTCCTCCTCGCAGAGCGGGTTCGTCCCCCTCAGCCTCCCGCGCGCCTACCCATTCGTCTAATGACAAGGATTGAGCCAACTCATGCGTAATCTTTATGCATGCTGGATATCCTGCGGTTACGGGTGCTCGCGGCGATCGCCGCGCACGGTTCGGTCACCAAGGCCGCCAAGCACCTGAACTACTCCCAGCCCGCCGTCAGCCATCATCTGGCCAGGCTGGAGGCCGAGACCGGCGCCAGGCTCGTCCAGCGGGTCGGCCGGGGCATCCGGCTCACCCCGGAGGGCGAGCACCTGGCCCGCCGCGCCGCCGAGATCGTGGGCCGGGTCGACACGGCCGCCGCGGAGCTGTCCGCGATGGTGGGCCTGCGCACCGGCCGGGTCCGGGTCGCCGGCTTCCAGTCGGCGCTCGCCGCGCTGGTGCCGCACGCCGCGGGCATCCTGCGCCGCGAGCACCCCGGCATCGAACTGCGCCTGGTCGAGGCCCACCCGCGCGTGGCACTCGATCTGCTGCGAGCCGGGCAGGTCGACGTCGCGGTCGTCTTCCGCTACGACGACGCGACACCGGACGACGTCCGCGCCACGCACCTCTTCGACGACCCGATGTACCTGCTCAGCCTCGAACCCGGCCAGACACTGGCGGGCAACCGCGACTCCGCCTGGATCGCGGGCTGCGAGAACTGCCGCCGCGAGTTCCTCGAGGCCTGCGACAGGGCGGGCTTCGTCCCGCCCATCGCCTACACCAGCGACGACATCATCGTCCAGCAGGCACTGGTCGCCGCGGGCATGGGCGTGACCACCATGCCGGGGCTGGCACTGCGCACCCACCGCGCGCCCGGAATCGAGGCCAGCGTACTTCGCGACTTCCGGCGGCACGTCTACCTGGCCACCTACGGCGACCCGCCGGACCCGCCGGCGACCACCGCCTTGGTCGGCGCGCTGCACCACGCCGTCCGGCAGGTCCGGCCGGGCGAGCCGGCCCCGCCCTCGTAGGCCCCGCACTCGGCGCACCTCGGCCCCGCGGGCGTCCCTCGACCCTGCGGATAGAACGTGTTCTAATTGCGCCGGACGGACCTTGGAGGATGGGCATGAGCGGTGAGCTGAGGCTGGGGTTGAACCTGGGCTACTGGCAGCGGGACGCCGACGACGCCACCGAGGTCGTCCAGACGGCCGAGCGGCTCGGGTACGACTCGGTGTGGACCGCCGAGGCGTACGGGTCGGACGTGTTCACCCCGCTGGCCTGGTACGGCGCGCGCACCAGCACGATCAAGCTCGGCACGAGCGTGGCGCAGATGTCGGCGCGCGCCCCGGTCACCACGGCCATGACCGCCATGACGCTCGACCACCTCACCGGTGGCCGGCTGCTGCTCGGCATCGGGGCCTCCGGGCCACAGGTGGTCGAGGGCTGGTACGGCGCCCCGTTCCCCAAGCCGCTCGCCCGCACCCGCGAGTACGTCGACATCATGCGCAAGGTGTGGCGCCGCGAGGAACCGGTCACCAACGACGGCCCGCACTACCCGCTGCCCCACCCCGGCGGCGCAGGGCTCGGCAAGCCGCTGAAGTCGATCACCCACCCGCTGCGGGCCGAGATCCCGATCTACCTCGGCGCGGAAGGGCCGAAGAACGTCGCGCTGGCCGCGGAGATCACCGACGGCTGGCTGCCGCTGTTCACCTTCCCCGAGAAGATCGAGAGCATGTACGGCCCGTCGCCGGCCGCCGCACGGCCGGGGTTCGACGTCGCCGCGATGGTCTACGTCATGATCACCGATGACGTCCGGGCCGCCCTGGACGGGGTGAAGATGATGCTCACGCTGTACATCGGCGGCATGGGCGCCAAGGCGCGCAACTTCCACGCCGACATCGTCGGCCGCATGGGCTTCGCCGACGCCGCCCACAAGATCCAGGAGCTGTACCTGGCCGGGCGCAAGGACGAGGCCTTCCGCGCCATCCCCGACGAACTGGCCGACGGCATCTCCCTGGTCGGCCCGCCCGGCCGCATCCGCGAGCGCCTCGCGCCGTGGCGCGCGAGCCCGGTGACCACCCTGCTGGCCATGGGGCCCCGCGACGAGCCGACCCTGCGCACGGTCCGCGACCTCGTGCTCGGCTGATCAGGCGGCGGCGCGGCACCGGGGCGGCGAGCGCGAGCCGCGCCACCCCGATCCGCCGAGACGGCCTGGGGGGAAGGCCCCGGCGCCCGCGGGACGGGCGCCGGGGCGCTGGGTCAGTTGAGCTGGGTGAACCTCCACTGCTGGTTGGTGCCGCTGTTACAGGTCCACTGGACGAGCTGGACGTCGTTCGCCGTGGAGGCGTTGGGAACGTCCAGGCACTTGCCGCCGTTCGCCGAGATGACCCGGTAAACGTTCGTCCCGACGGATTCCAGGCGCCATCTCTGGTTGGCGGCGCCCGAGCATCCCCACTGCTGGACCAGGGCGCCGTCGGCGGTGGAGGCGTTCGCGACCTGCATGCACTTGCTGCTGTGCACGGCGGCCAGGGTGTAGGTCCCGCTTCCTGCGTCGGTCACCTTCCACTGCTGGTTGGTGCCTCCGCCGGCCGTCCACTGGATGACGGCGGCGCCGTCGGCGGTCGACTGTCCTCTGACGTCGGCGACCTTGCCGCTGTGCCCGGCGGTCAGCGTGTAGTTGCGCCCGCTCTGCGGGCCACCGGTGTTGCCGCCGCCCTGGCCGACGCCCTGGCCGTTGAAGGTGATCGAGTCCAGGTCGTAGGCGTTCGCCGTCGGCGCCCGGAACACCAGGTAGTAGTTATGGGTGCCACCGGGGTTGGTGACCGTCGCCGCCGGCAGGGACTGGTAGGTGTTCGAGCCTCCGGTGCTCGGCACCGAACTGGAGGCGACGAGCGTCCCGGTCGGCGAGTCGGCGCGCAGCTCGATCGATCCGCCCGTGTTGGACGCCGCCGAGACGCGGAAGGACACCGAGTCGATCCCGGACAGGTTCATCGGCGTGTAGGAGACCCAGTCGCCGCCCGAGATCTCGCCGACGCGCCTGCCGCCCTCGGCTCCGCTCTGGTCGACGACCTGGACGCCCGACGAGCCGGTGAAGAACTCCGCCTGCTTGTGCTTGGGCTGCAGCGTGATCCCGGTGCTGCCCTTCAGGCCGCTCTTGTCGGTGTACTCGGCCAGAAGCACGTAGTAGACGTTGGCGGCCTCGTCGTGCCCGGACGCGGTGGTCGTGATCGTCCCGGAGCAGCCGGTGACCTGGCCGGTGTCGTGGCTGTGCGTGTCGTGCCCGAGCGCGGGGATCACCGTCACCTTCGAGCAGTCGATGGTGCCGTCCTCGGGATCGGTGACGGTCACGTTGTAGTTGACGGTGTCACCGAAGTTGATGAACCCGCCGTCCGGCGGAGCGCTGAAGGCGACCGTGGGACGGGTGTTGCCCACCCCGATGGTCAAGGTGATGGTGCCGGTCTTCCCGCCGGAGTCCTTTACGGTCAGCCTGGCGGTGTAGGTGCCGTTGGAGCTGTAGGTGTGGGACGGGTTCGCGCTGGTGGAGGTCCCGCCGTCTCCGAAGTCCCAGGCGTAGGTGATCGCGTCGCCGTCCGGGTCGGACGAGCCGGCGGAGGAGAACGCGACGGTCAGCGGCGCGCTGCCGGTGTCCGGCGAGGCGCTCGCCTTGGCGACGGGAGAGCGGTTGCCGCCGGCGCCGCCGATGTAGTCGATCCGGTAGATGCCGTCGTCGGTGTTGCTGTGGCCGAAGCCGTTGCCCCAGTCGGCGTAGTACAGGGCGCCGTCCGGGCCGAACTTCATGTCGACCGGCGCGTGCAGGGAGAGCTGCGGGACGAAGGAGTTGATCTTCAACAGGTTGCCGGAGGAGTCCAGCCGCAGTTCCTTGACGAAGTTGCGGCTCCACTCGTAGAAGAACGGCGTCTTGTCGAAGTACTCCGGGAACTTGCGGTCGGAGGAGCTGTTCGGGTCGTAGTGGTAGAACGGGCCGCCCATCGGGGCCGCGCCGCCGCAGCAGTTGATCTCGGGGAACTCCGCGGAGGCGTGGTAGTTGTACCAGATGGTGGCGGACTTGGCCGCGGGCAGGTTGGTCAGCCCGGTGTTGTTGGGCGAGTTGTTCACCGGCGCCGAGCAGTTGAACTTCGAGCCGGAGGTGTTGGTGGAGAAGTTGAAGTCGTTGAACGGGATGTTGTTGCCGACGCAGTAGGGCCAGCCGTAGTTGCCCGGCTCCTTGATCAGGTTCCACTCGACGGTGCCCTCGGGGCCCCGGTTGGAGTTCGCCGACCCCGCGTCGGGACCGTAGTCGGCCGCCGAGATCCAGCCGGTGTCCTTGTCGACCGAGAAGCGGAACGCGTTGCGGAAGCCCATCGCGTAGATCTCGGGGCGCGTCTTGGCGGTCCCGGGCGCGAAGAGGTTGCCGCTCGGGACGGTGTAGGTGCCGTCGGACTCGGGGTGGATGCGCAGGATCTTGCCGCGCAGGTCGTTGGTGTTGGCCGCGGACCGCTGGGCGTCGTAGTGCTCGCGCCCGGACCGCTCGTCGATCGGGGCGTACCCGCTGGAGCCGTTGGGGTTGGTGTCGTCCCCGGGTGCGATGTAGAGGTTGCCGTTCGGGCCGAACGCCATGTAGCCGCCGGTGTGACCGGGTTCGTCGACGTTGCGGTACGCCGGAACCTCGAGGATCTTCTTCTCGCTGGACAGGTCGAGCGTGGTGCCGTTGAGCGTGAACCGGGACACCCGGTTCACCTCGCCGCCGTTGCTGGGCGAGTAGTTGAGGTAGATCCAGCGGTTGGTGGCGAAGTTCGGGTCGAGCGCCAGGCCGATGCCGCCGTCCTCGCCACCGTCGTACACCGACAGGGTGCCGATCGTGCGGGGGGAGCCACCGGGGGCGATCATGTTGACCTTGCCCGACCGGGAGATGTAGTAGAGCGTGCCGTCGGCCGCCACTTCCAGCTCCATGGGCTGGTCGGGCGCGCCGTCCAGGGTGACCTTCTGGAACCGGCTCGCGACCGTGCCGCCGCAGTCGCCGGGTTCGTAGCCCGCCGCCCACTTGAGCCCGCCGAGCAGGTGCTGCTTGAACAACGTCTCGGAGTAGGAGGAGGCGTTGTGACCCATCGCGGTGGCCCACACCCGGCCGCCCTCAGGGTTGTGACACCAGGAGATGGGGTGGTCGGCGCCCATCTTGTTCGCACCGGCGTCGTAGGTCGTCTCGTCCGCGGTGACCAGCACGTGGACGCTGCCGCGCATGTTCTTGTCGAAGTTGTACCACTCTTCGGTACGCGTCCACCGGTCCGGCAGCCCCACGGTCGACGGGTGCACCTTGTCGGCGACCTTGGCCGTGCCCTGCACGATGGAGGAGTGCTGGGTCATGTGGGCGCCGGCCAGCACGGTCTGGTCCCACCAGGGGAACTGCGACTCGATGTTCTGGTCGACGGCGTTGTGGATCGCGACGATGCCGTGGCCACTGCGCACGTACGCCTGCGCGGCCGCGCGCTGCGAGTCGTTGTCCCAGACCATGCCGGAGGTCTGGAGCATGATCACCGCGTCGTAGTTGTTCAGGTTGGTCGTGTTGAAGACGCTGGAGTCTTCGCTGCGGTCGAGCTGGAAGTTGTTGGCGGCGGCGAGTTGCTGGAACATCGTGATGCCGGCGCTGATGGAGTCGTGCCGGTAGGCGCCGGACGCCGTCTTGCTGAACAGCAGCACCCTGTACAGGGGCGCCGCCGCGTTGGCCGCCGGCACCGCGCCGAACGGCAGCATCAGCAGCACGGCGGTCAGGAGGAGGAGCAGGCGTGGTCTTCGCATTCGGGATCTCCAGGGGACGGACGACGCCGGCTCTCGGCCGGCGCCGCGGAGGAGGAGCGGGATTTCGATGACGGGGAGGGTCACCTCCAGAGGGTGCGCAGGAAGGACAGTCCCTCGGTGGCGAGGGCGTCCTGGGACGGGGCGAGCGGTCGCCAGATGGACGCGGCGGTGGCGATGGTCGTGTTGTCGGCGGTGAAGGACTCGATCACCAGCGGACCGGCGTAGCCCGCGTCGCGAACGGCGGCGGCAAAGCCGGGCCAGTCGAAGTGGTCGGCGCCCGGGGCGCCGCGGTCGGTCCCGCACACCTGGATGTGCGCGATCCGGTCGCCGGCCAGCCGTACCGCCCGCGCCGGGTCCTTCTCCTCGATGTTCATGTGGTAGGTGTCCAGGGCGAGGCCGCAGTCGTCCGGGAGGGCTTCGAGGGCCTGCTCGACGGTGTTCAGCAGGCTGGTCTCGTACCGGTTGAGCGGTTCGACGCCGATCCGGACCCCGCACTCGCCCGCGTGGGCGAGCACGGGCTTGAGGTTCTCCCCGAGCTCGGCGTAGACGGCGCGGCGCTCGTCCGGGCTCATCGGCCAGACCCGGCCGACGGAGGCGTAGGCGGGCCCGCTCACCGCGGGCGCGCCCACGGCCACCGCGACGTCCACGCAGTGCCGCAGATAGTCCTGGGTCTCCCCGATGGTCCAGCTCGGCGCACTGACCAGTTCGCGCCCTATGGGCATCGTGAGCACGACCGACGCGCCCAGCCCGAGCTCGGCCAGCAGGTCCGCCGCCCTGCGGGGGTCCCATTCGCCCGGCCGCTCGACCGGCAGCTCGATGACGTCGAACCCCCACTCCGCGATGCGCGGCGCCAGGGCGGCCAAGGAGTCGTCGGTGAGCGGCGAGACCCACACCCAGGTGTTGACGCCGATCAAGGCTTGCCACCCCACTTCTCGGGGTAGCCGGGCAGGTCCTCGCAGCCGCACAACGCGTAGTGCAGCGGCGGCATGCCGGGCTTGAGGTAGGTGGCGAGGTTCTCCTGGGTGACCGTCGGCTGGGGCAGATTCCACACCTTCGGCACCTGCTCGCCCTTGAGGATCTTGAGCGCGGCGATCACCGGGGTCCGCCACTGGTAGGTCGGGTAGGTCGGGGCGATCGCGGTCAGCTTCGCGTCGCTCCACTTCTGCAGGAAGTCCTCCTGGTCCTCGCCGTTGATCGGCGGCACGGGCTGCCCCGCGTCCTCGAAGGCCTCGACCGCCGCGACGGCGGTGGCGCCCGCGTCCATCCAGACACCGTCGATCTTGCCGTGCCGCTGGATGTAGTCGCCGACGATGCTCTTGGTCTTGGCGGCGTCGCCGTCGGTGAACTCCACCCCGACGACGTCGAGGTCGCTCTTGTCGAAGGCGATCTTCGCCGCCGACCAGCGGGTCTCCAGGACGTCCACACCGGGAAGGATGCGCAGTGCGAGGATCTTCCCGCCTGCGGGCACCTTGCCGACGAGGAACTCGGCGGCCTCGGCGCCGAAGGCGTAGCCGCCGATCGGCTTGATGAAGGTGACCGGGCAGTCGGTCTGCACTCCCCGGTCGAACACGATCACGGGCAGCTTCGGGCACGCCCCGGAGACCGCGGGGGTCAGCGTCGCGGTGGTGTTCGGCGAGATGATCAGCGCGTCGCAGCCTTTGCCCTGCAGCTCGGCGATGTCGGAGATCTGTTTGTCGTCCTTGCCCTCGGCGTCGAGCATGGTGAACTTCTTGATCTCCTTGTGCAGGCCGACCTCCGCCTGCATGGTCTTCAACCCGACCTGCCGCCAGGGGTTGTTCACCGCGGCGTTGGAGAAGCACAGGTGGTAGGGCCCGTCCTTCTTGTGTTCGGCGGTGTCGACGAGCTTGGAGTCGATGCTCTGCTCCCACGGTTTGCCGTCCGGGCCGGTCGGCTGCGCCGACCGCATCGCCATCTGGGCGTCGTAGTCGCCCTGCACGAAGAACTTCGACTGCTCTCCGGTGTTCGAGCCGGACGACGGCGCCGCCGAGGCCGCGGCCGTCGTCGGCGCGGCGGAGGTGGCGGGCCTGTCGGTGGTGCACGCGGTCATCGACGCCACCAGTCCGGCCAGCGCCACGCCGGCGAGCGTTCGCCGCGAGGAATATCGCAAGGTCGTTCCTTTCGATCGGTATCGGGTCAGGTCGCCGCGGCTCTTCTGCGCGGGAGGCTCACGGCTCCCAGCGCCACCGCGGCGATGATGATGACCCCCTGCACGGCCGGCTCCAGTGCCCCCGAGATGCCGTACAGATTGAGCAGGGTGAACAGCGCCTCCAGGGTGAAGGCGCCCGCCATCGCGGCGACCACGGAGCCGCGGCCGCCACCGAGGGCCACGCCGCCGAGCACCACCGCGGTGATGGCCTGGAATTCGAGACCGGCGCCGACCTGCGCGGAGACGCCGGCGAAGCCGCCGAGCAGGATCGCCGCGACCGCCGCGGAGAGCCCGGAGATCATGAACGCCACCGTCCGGACCCGCGCGACCCGGACACCGGACAGGGCCGCGGCCCGGTCGTTGTCGCCGGCCGCGACCAGCGTGCGGCCGAAGTCGGCGCGCATGGCCAGCATCGCCACGGCCCCGGCCACCACGAGGATCAGCACCGACCAGGGCACCGGGCCGAGGCTCCCGCGCCCGAGTTCGCGGAACTGCGAGGACAGGGCGCCGCGGGGCGCGCCGCCCGTCCACAGGAAGACGGCCCCGGACAGGATCAGCAGCATGCCGAGGGTGGCGATGAACGACGGCACCCGCAGCATCGTGGTGACGACCCCGTTGACCAGCCCGGCCAGCAGCCCTAGGGCGATCAGCAGGGCCAGCACGGGCCAGGTCGCCTCCGCCGAGCCGTCGATGAGCCGGGCGGCGATCACCACCTCGGCGGTGACCAGCGAGCCGACCGACAGGTCGTACTCGCCGGACACGATCACGAAGTACTGCCCGGCCGCGAGGATCACCAGCGGCGCGGCGCGCTTGACGAAGGCGAGGAAGGCGGGCGGCTCCAGGAAGTACGGGTTGATGACCGCGATGGCCACCAGCAGCCCGGCCAGCACGACGAAGATCGGCAGCGCTCGCCTCATGCCGTACGCCTCCCGCGCGCGTAGATCGCCAGGGCGGCCACCAGGACCACGCCGCGCACGACGTCCTTGGCGAAGGAGTTGATCTCCAGCTGGTTGAAGACGCTGTCGAGGACGGCGAGGAGCAGGACTCCTCCGACGGTGCCGGCCACCCCGCCGCGGCCACCGGCCAGCGCCGTCCCGCCGAGCACGACCGCGGCGATCGACTCCAGGTCGTAACCGCCGTCGGTGCCCACCGTCGGAGCGCCGGCCCCGAGCCGGGAGGCGAGCAGCAGCCCGGCGATCCCGGCGCAGAGCGAGCACAGCACGTGGGCGACGACCACGACCCGCCCGGTCCGCACGCCCGACAGCCGCGCGACCTCGGCGTCCCCGCCGACGGCGTAGATCCGGTGGCCCAGGCGCGTCCTGCTCAGCAGGAACCACGCCGACACCGCCACGGCGGCCCACAACAGTGCCGACACCGGCAGCGGGCCGATGCGGTCGTACCCGAGATGCTGGAAGGAGGGCGGCACGCTCCCGGCCGGCCCGTCGTACCGCCAGTCCAGCACCCCTTTGAGGATCAGCGCGACGCCGAGCGTGGCGATGAAGGGGTGCACCTTGAGGCGGGTGACCACCAGTCCGTTCACCAGCCCGACCGTCGCGCTCACCGCGAGCGCCGCGGCGACCGCGGGCACCACCCCGGCGTCCCCGCCTGCCATGATCTCGGCCGCCACCAGGGAGGTCAGGCTGATCAGGTAGGCCACCGACAGGTCCAGGCTTCCGGTCAGGATCGCCACGGTCTGCCCCACGGCGACGATTCCCAGCGCCGCCGACCGCTGCTGGATCCCGACGACGTTCTCAAGGCCCAGGAACCCGCCGCCGTCCAGTTCGAACAGCACCCAGCCCAGCGCGATGAGCAGGACCAGGGCGAGGTACACCGCGCGCGCGGGCCGATCGGCCGACATCCACCCGAGATGGGCCACGCGGGCGGGGATTCGCCGCGGTTTGACGTGCTCGGTCATGACGCGGCCGCCAGGCGCATGACGTCCTCCTCGGACGGGCCGGCCGGCAGTTCGCCGGTGACGCGGCCTTCGCGGAGCACCACGATGCGGTCGCTCATGCCGATGAGCTCGGGAAGCTCGGAGGAGATCATGAGGATCGCCATGCCACCGCGTGCCAGTTCGCGCATCAGGTCGTGGATGGCGGCCTTGGCTCCGACGTCGACGCCGCGGGTGGGTTCGTCGAACAGCAAGACGCGCGGCGCGACCGCCATCCACTTGGCCAGCACGACCTTCTGCTGGTTGCCTCCGGACAGTAATCGGACCTCCTGCGCGGGCCGGGGTGGTCTGAGCCCCACGCGCTCCAGCAACCGGTCCACTCCCTCCGGGCGCCGCCCGGTGGCCCGGGCGACCAGCATGGCGTTGTCGCGCACCTGCTGGTCCAGGAGCAGCCCCTCGGCCTTGCGGTCCTCGGTGACCAGCCCGATTCCGGCCACGATGCCCTCGCGGGGCGTCCGGGGACGGCATGGGGTCATCTCGCCGGTGGTGAAGGGCTCGGCGCCGAACAGCGCCTTGGCCAGTTCGGTGCGGCCCGAGCCCTGCAGTCCGCCCAGCCCGACGATCTCGCCCGCCCGAAGGTCGAGGTCGATGCCGCGCAGCTTGGCGTTGCCGCCGCCGCGCACGCGCAGCACCACCTCCCCGGGCGGCTGCGCGGCCCGGGGCGGGAAATAGGAGTCCAGCTCCCGTCCGACCATCAGACCGACCAGCGCGACGGGGGTCAGCGTGGACGCGGCGGCGGTGGTGACCCGGACGCCGTCCTTGAGCACCGTGATGCGGTCCGCGAGCTCGAAGATCTCGCGGAGCCGGTGCGAGATGTACAGGACCGCGATTCCGCGCCCGGTGAGCCGCCGCACCAGGGTGTAGAGCAACTCGACCTCGTGGTCGGCCAGGGCGGCGGTCGGCTCGTCCATCACCACGATGCGCGCGTTCAGCGACAGCGCCTTGGCGATCTCGACGACCTGCTGCTGCGCGACCGACAGCCGCCGGACGAGATCGCGCGGGCCGAACGACTCCTCACCGAGCGAGCGCAGCAGCTCACCGGTCGCCGACTCCATCGCGGCCCGGTCGACCAGCCCCCACCGGCCCGGTTCCCGGCCGAGGAACACGTTCTCGGCGACCGTCCGCTCCGGCAGCAGAGTGAACTCCTGATGGATGATCGCCACCCCGGACCGCTGCGCCTCGACCGGATGCCCGAACACCACACGCCGGCCGTCGATCTCGATCGTCCCCTCGTCCGGGGTGTGCACCCCTGCGAGGATCTTCATGAGCGTGGACTTGCCGGCGCCGTTCTCCCCCACTACGGCGTGCACCTGTCCGGCGGCCGCTTCCAGGTCCACGTCCCGCAGGACCCGGACGCCCAGGAAGCTCTTGCCGATGCCGGTCATCTTCAGCACGCGACCCGCCCTGCGGGGCATGCGCCGGCGCCGGCCGGGGCGGGAACGGCGCGCGGTGTCACGGCGGTGAGCCCGGCCATGACGAGTCTGCGTACCGCGTGTGGCGCGGCTTCGCGCATGGGCGCTCCTAACGAGGATGCGGGGGTGGGCGGATGACCAGGGCGGCGGCCGTGGTGGTGGCGGTCGGCCGGCGCCATCGCGGCGAAGGTCACTCGTCGCGGCGTGGAGGTCCTCCGGGCGGATCTTGTGCGGATGCGGGTATGGGTGTGGGCCGCGGGTGCGGGTGTGAGGTGCGGATGTGGCGTGGCCGACGTCCGGCGCGGTCCGCCGGACGATCCGGCAGGCGTCGCGCCGGAGCCCGCACGCACGGGTCGGGAGCCGCCGGTCCCGGCGGTCTCCACCTCTGGTGGTGCGGGGGCCCTACCTGGCTGCCACGCGGCCGGACGGGCGCACCCCTCCACCGGCTGCGATGAAGGCGGCGGACAGAGCACTCTGCGTCCGGCCCCGCAGGGTGGCCGGGGTCAGGTGTCCCGCGACCACCGTGCGCGACCGGGTGTGGCCGGCGCGTCCCTCCGGGGGTCGCCTCGTCCGCGAAGCTTGTTCCGATCGGTCACGTGCTTCTCCAGGTTGACATGGCCTCGCGAGGCATGACATGGGATGTCTCCGAAGCAGGCAATGGAAGTCGACGTGGCCGACCACGCTGTGAAGGAACCGTGAGGCGCCTCCACACCCGCCGAGATGTGGCCCAGCCGTACAAGTCCTCGAAGGTGTGTGACCCGAGGTCTTGGCTACCAATTACGTTCTGATCACCCCGGGCGCGTCAAGACCTTAGGCATGCCTATTTTCCGGGATCGGCGGTCCGGTCTCCGGCGCGGCCGACGTCATTTCGCTGCTCACCAGCCCGAATGGCCGCGCCGCGCACCCTGGACGCCTACTGTCTCGATCCCGCTCCGCGCGAAATGATTCATACACAAAAGGTGGGATGTCTCAGGCTCATCCAGGGTGCTGATCGTCCTCGTCACACCGCCGGCCCGCAAGGCGCATGAACGTTTCATTCCTCGTACGCTCCGAGGCGGGCGAGGGTCGCTGACGAGGTGCCGGTTGGCGCCTCAGGCAGGTGGGGGGAACCGACCGGAGGCTTGACAGGTGCCGTGCGGCCATGTGTGCTCTCTGGACCTGGCGCCACATCCAACCGCCGATGGAGAAACGCCGGGCTTTTCCGACAGTAGCCATCATCGACACTTTGGCCGCGCCCGTTGTCGGGTACGCGGCGAGGCCGGATTCGGTCGCGCCCGTACTCGAATCGGTTCGACGGCCACTGCCGAGGGCGCTTCGGGAGCGGGCGCTCGATGGACCCGTTCCCGCGGCGATCCTCCCTTGGGACGTGCCAGCTCCCGTCGGCTTCTCCTGGGCGCGGTGACGCCTGCTCCACCTCGTCAAGGATTCGACGACGCGGCCTCTATCGGATCGCGCAGGTCTGAGCACCGGAGGGCAGGGCGGCCAGCCCCGGTTACGCCCTGCCCTCCAGTGCTCGCGGGTACGGTGGCCATTCTCGAAGAGTGCGCCCCACTCCTCTCACCGCACCCGGGCTTGTCACCCGTGAATCACACCTTCAACGGTAGGCGGCCGGGCGCAGATTTGCAACTATTCCTACTAGCTTTACATGGTTAGTTCGCGCTTCCCCATAAGCCGGCGGACCGGCCGACAAGCATCGGGCAAGTGATCCACGGCATCGTGGGAAGCGTCCTAGGAAGGCCGCGGCGACGGTGTGGAGACAGCAGCCATGAGCGGTACGGTGCTCGTCCTCACCGAGGACGGCGACCCCCAGGCGCGGCACGTCGCTCGCGCCCTCGCCGGACGGGGAGCCGACACGCTGGTCCTGGTGCCGGAATGGTTCCCCGGCTCCGCGCGGCTGTCGGTGACCCTCGACCCGTCGGGATCGGCCCGGCGCACACTGGTCACCGGAGACCGGCGCCTCGACCTCGACCGGCTCACCTCCGTCTGGTTCCGGCGCCCCGGCCCCCCGGCCGGGGCCGGTTCCGGCGAAAGCGCCGTCCAGCAGAACGGGTTCGCCTCCGACGTGTGGGACACCCTGGCCTGCCCCGCCGTCCCGGCGTCCCGTGCGGTGATCCAGCGGGCCCAGCGCAAGCTCTACCAGCTCTCGGTGGCCGGCCGGCTCGGCTTCGAGCTGCCCTCCACGCTGATCAGCACCGACCACGACGAACTGCTCGACTTCTACCTCGCCCACCAGGGGCAGATCGTCACCCGGGTGCTCGACCGGCCGTGGGCCATCCCCGAGCGCAACCCGTCAGAGGACGAGGTCGTCACGCTCTCCGACCCGCACGGGACGGGCCCGTTCCCGCTGGTCGCCCAGGCGCACGTGCTGCGCCGGCTGGCCCTGCGGGTGGTCGTCACCGGCGCGCGGCTGTTCGCCGCCGAGATCCACTCACCCAGGAGCACGCGGCGGCTGCGCCCGCACCGGCTGCCCGAGGACGTGCACCGGCGCTGCCTGCGCCTCATGCGGCACCTCGGGCTGTCGTTCGGGACGATCGACCTGACCCTGACCCCCGAGGGCCGCTACGTCTTCCTGGAGGTCAACCCGGAGGGAGGCTTCCTGCTGATCGAGCAGATCACCGCCATGCCCATCACCGAAGCCCTCTGCGACCTCCTGCTCACCCCGCCGGCGCCGGAACAAGCATGAATCCCCCGTCATCGTCCGGCCCGGCGGGGATCCGCCGGTCCGGACGACACGGTCAGAGGCGGAGGAAGGCGAGGTCCACGGCGTCGGCCATGGCCTGCGCGCCCGCGTCGTTGGGGTGCAGGTGGTCGCCGCTGTCAAGGTCGGGGCGGATCGCGTCCGGCTGACCGGGGTCGGCCACGGCGTGCGCGTAGTCCACGACCGCGTCGAAGACGCCGGAGGTGCGGATCCAGTCGTTGACCGCCCTGCGCACGACCTGACCCTCCGGGGTGTCCACGCCCGGGTAGATGGTGCCCAGGTACGGTCCCATGGTCCCGCCGATGACGGTCAGGCCCGCGTCGCGGGCCCGCCGGGCCAGCTCGGCGAAACCGGCCGTGAGGTCGTCGGCGGACGGCGGCCGGTCGCCGTTCGCGGAGCCGAGGCCGATGTCGTTCAGCCCGAAGTGCAGCAGGACGTGCGTCGCGCCCGGCACCGACAGGACGTCCCGGTCGAAGCGCGCGAGCCCGTGCAGGCCCACCTCGTCGGTCAGCAGGCGGTTGCCGCCGAGACCCTGGTTCACCACCCAGCCGCGCTCAAGCCGGGCGTTGAGGAGGTTGGGAAAGCGGAGATTGGCGCCGTGGGTGGTGCCGGCCCCCTCGAACCAGGAGTCCCCGAAGGCCACGGCCACGGCGGTCCCCTCGGGGGCCAGGACGTCCACGCCGGTGATGAAGAAGCGGGAGTCGACCTCCTCGGCGGCCGGAAGCGAGGACGCCGACACCGCGTCGCCCTCGGCCACGTAGCCGGTCTCCAGCGGAGTGTGGGAGTAGGTCGCCGGGCCGGTCTCCTCCGGCAGGTACAGGCTCACGGCCAGGTCGGTCCCCGCACTGACGGCCTGGGGCACGGCGTCGGAGGCGACCTCGGCGCCGGGGGCGAGGGTGACCTCGGCGGCGCCGCCGAACGTGAGCGGCGCGTCGGTGCCGGGAAGGATCTCGCCGCCGGACTTCCGTAAGGCCACGCGGGCGGCGGCCACCACGAGCGGCCGGTCGCCGAAGCGGTTGGTGAGCAGCACGCGAAGCGCCTCTCCCCCGCCGTCGAGGTGGAGGATCTGCCGGAGGGTCTGGCCGGCGAAGCCACGGGGCTCCTTGAAGCTGAAGCTTTCAGCGGGACTGAGAACGGCTGAGCGGAACGCGGCGGTCCAAGTCGTCGTCATGGCCGTCCAGAACACCCGCGCATACCACCCTGTTCCCGATATAGGCGGCAAATGACTTCCTCAGCTGATCCTCCCGGCATATCCTCCAGCGATACTCGCCCGGGAAGCGGCTCAGAGGAGGAACACGATGTCACGGCGTTCCGGAGCAGGGAAATGGTCGCTATGCGCACTCGGGCTGACGCTCCTGGCCCAGGGGCAACCCGCCTCGGCAGCCGCCAACGGGCCCGTACGCCCGGCCGGCGGCCCGGCCGCCGCCACCGGCACGACTGCGAACCGGGCGGCCGATTTCACGGTCTTCGCCTTCAGCCAGTCCGACGTGGAGCAGGAAGACCCGCAGGTGTACAAGCTGGTCCCGGACATCAATATCAGGGCCATCGGGAAATGGTCCACCAACGGTGATGAGCCGGCCGACTACAACTTCGGCCAGATCAGGCGTTACCACGACAAGGGCATCACGTTCATGGGCAGCGGGACGTCCAGCGTCATCTTCCCGCAGGACTTCCCCAGCGCCGAAGTGTTCGACGACATGTCGACGCGCGACGCGAACGGCGATCCGGTCCCCCACGACGAGTTCGGGTTCCCCGAGCCCGCACGCCGGGGCAACCTGTTCAACCCGAAATATCGCCGGTACCTGCTGGACTGGGCCGAGATCCAGGTCGACGGCGGCGTGGACGGGGTCACCTTCGACGAGGTGAACGCCGGGTTCAGCGGCGGGCAGAAGTACGGCTTCAATGGCAACGAGGGATTCGACGACTACGCCATCGCCGACTTCACCCGATACCTGCTGAACAAGTACCCCGCTTTCACGGCCACCGACTGGAAGAGCCGCTTCGGAATGACCGACGGCAACCTCCCGAGGCGCGACGTCCCCGCCGGAGACCTGACGCGCAACTTCGACTACCGCGCCTACCTCAAGGCGAACGGCTGGAACGCAGACCCCCTCGCCTCCGCCAATCCGCTGGCCGGCGAGTGGGGGCGGGTGACCGCCAACCGGATGTACGCCGAGGACACCTCGTTCACCGGGACCTACCTGCGGCGCTACTGGAAGCAGATGGTGGACGAACTGCGGGCCTACGCGCTGCGGACCGCGCACCGCCGGATCCTGATCTCCTCCAACGGGCTCCTGCCGTACGTGGACTTCAACAGCGTCGGGATGTACCCCTGGAATCCCGACGAGCAGACGCCCGACTACCGGGGCGCCGACTACGTCCCCGTCGTCGGCGGCCACCTGAACGGCGCCAAGTCGCTGCAGGCCAACTACCGGTACCTGAAGGACCAGAGCCGCCGCATCGCCGGCGACGTCCCGGTGACCGTCTTCATCGACTGGCCGAACGACATGATGACCGACTACCTGAACCTGCCGCTCGCCGAGAAGCAGGACTACTGGAAGATCTTCGGCGCCGAGGCCTACGCCAACGGCATCTTCCCGGCCTTCCACCTGAAGGACACGGTCGGCAGCCCGACCGCCGAACAGTACGGCATGCTCGACTTCTTCCGGACCTACACCCGGTTCTACAAGGATCACCGATCGCTCTACCAGCGCAACGACATCGGGGCGCAGGCCGTGAGCGTCGGGACGCCCAACGTGTCGGCGAGCCTGCTCCAGCAGCGCGGCACCAGAGCGCGGTCCATCCACCTCGTCAACCACAACTACGCCCAGGGCATCGTCCCGCAGAGCCAACTCAGCGTGCGGACGCGGCTCCCGCAGTGCCCGCGAAAGGTCTCCCTGATCTCCCCCGACTTCGCCGGCTCCAAGACCCCCGCCTCCTCCTGCCACCAGGGCCAACTAACGGTCACCGTCGACCGCCTCGACCACTACGACATCCTCACCCTGAGCTGAGGTCCCGCAGCATCGAGTCAACCGCGACGGAGACCAGGATCACGCCAGGTGCGCGCCCTGGGCTGTGGCGAGGATGCCGAGGGAGCGGAGTTCCTCGTCCAGGGTACGGACGTGCTTGTTCCCCGCCCAGGGCTGGAGGCGGGCGCGGGCCTGCCGTACGGAGTCTGCGAGCCGGGTCGAGCTGTGCCTGACGGTGGTCCGCGCCGCGCCACGGATCTTGTCGACGGCGCCGGGGATCTCCCGTTTACGGGTGAGCGCCTCGGCGTAGTGGAGCAAGGCATGCCCGCGCGCGAGACTGAGGGTCGTCGGCGCAGCCAGGGTGTTAAGGACAGAACCGATCGCTTCGTCCGGCCGCCCCCAATGAAGCTGGCAGTCGGCGGTGCTAGCCCGCACCTGGCCGATCGTCCACCAGTACAGATAGGCGGGGTCGGCCTCGGTTCTCGGCTGCTCGACCATGCCGCTCGCATAGGCCAGCGCTCGCTCACTCTCGTTCGTCTCGCCACGGCGAGCCAGCACGCGGGCGAGTTCCATCGCGTGCACTGAGCGCATCAGATTGCTGGGACTGTGCCGCGCCCAACCTTGGGCGGCGTAGACGTGGTCGAGCGCCTGCCCTATCTGGCCTCGATAGACGGCCACGTAACTGAGGCAGGTGTGCAGGTAGGCGATCATCGTGCCGTCGCGGATCTCGTGGGCTGCGGTGAGCCCTTCCTGATACCGCAGACGTGCGCCTTCGTGATCCATCAGGTCGTGGTGGAGCCAACCGGCGAACTGACTGAGCTCGGCGTAGGCGTAGGTGAGGCGGTCACGCAGGTCCGGAAGCAAAGTGGTGCGGCTCAGCAGGTCGGTGACGAGGCGGCGTTGGCCGTCGACGATGGGCAGGACGGTCTGCGGGCCGAAGTCGTCGTCCAGGCGGCGGCACCGGGCGGTGAGCTTCTCGATCACCTCCACGGTCGCGGCGTCCACGCGGGCGGACGCGCGGACGGCCGCGGCCAGACGGTCCTTCTCCGGCGGGGACAGATGGCGGAGCAGGATCACAGCGGGGGCTCCGCCGAGCGCCAGGGCCAGCTCGAACAGCAGATCGCGGCGCTTCACATCGGCCTCCTCGGCTCCGAGAGCACGCAGCAGCGAGGCGCAGTCCTGCGGCGTGGGGACAGGAACCGTGTCGCGTGCCGCTTCCAGACTCATGGTGACATGACCGGGAATCGGGCTCGGGACGCGAGAAGGCCGCTGTGCCGGGAGGTGCCGATGATCCGTCCGGTCGATGAGCTGCCGGTCGCGGACGCTGTAGGAGGCGTACACCTCGTCGGTGATCAGGTGGCGGGCGGCGGTGCGGTAGACCTGCGCGAACAGCGCCACCGTGCGCGCGGTCGGCCGCTTGCCGCGCCTCGGCCAGTGCTCGAAGTCGTACAGCCGTGACTCCCGCAGCGCGGCGGTGCCGGCCGGATCGAGATCGTTGTACAGCGCCACGGCCTCGGCGGCGGTACGCCCATAGGCGTACCGGTACAGCCGCAGCGGACTCACCTCGTGGTACACCGAGAACAGTTCGGCGATCTGCTCGAAGCCGTAGCCTTTGGCCCGCAACGCCTCACTGCGCCGCCGGCATTCGAGCAAGGTGTGGACCGCTTCGCCTGACATCACGCAACGCCTCCCCGGGTACGACGCGGTAGAGGAAATCTTACACACACCGTGCCCGTACGATTACCTTGAGCGACGAAGATTGTGATGCTCGCCGTCGCCCGCGAGAGGCGGCGATCCGGGCGATCCTTCTCGTCGGGGCAGTTCACCGGCCCGTCGCAGGAGAGTGGTCCGGCCGGGCGAGGCGGGGATCAGCGAGCCGCGTGGCACCGGCCATGGTTCTGGCTTGTGCACCCGCCCTTCGATTCCCGTGACGAGGAGGCCCGCGTGGCCGCCGATCCGGTCACGCTCCCCGACCTGCTCGCCGACGGCCATCCGTCTGCGATCGCCCTCCCCCACCCGCTCGTGGACGGCCATCCGTCACGGTCGGAACCGATCACCGAGGCCGTGCGGCTGGGACCCGAGGTCCTCATCTGGCGGCGCGCCTTCTCCGCCAGGCCGGACCAGGCGGCCGAGGCCAGGAGGTTCGTCCGCTTCCTGCTCGGCAGCACCGTCTTCGCCGACGACGCCGAGTTGATCGTCGGCGAGCTGGCGGGCAACGCGATCCGCCACACCCGCAGCGGGCCGCCCGACGGCCACTTCACCGTGGAGATCACGCTGACCTCCGCCCGCCACGAGGCTCTCACCGCTCCGGCATCGGCGGTCAGCGTCCTGGTCACCGTGTACGACCTCGGCGGTGGCGGCGTCCCCCGGTTCGGCGACGACCGGCACGGCTCGTACGAGGAGAACGGACGCGGCCTGGCGATCGTGACCGCGCTCGCCGCCCGCGTCGGCTACCAGGGCACCCCCACCGGTGGCCACCGAGTATGGGCCTACCTCACCACCCCGGACCCACGACCGCCACCCTCCTGACCGCGCGCCGACCCGCGACGACTTCGTCCGGAACGCTCCTTGAGCGTCGGCCCGTCGGTGTCGGCGACCCTTCGGTCCGGCACGCCTGGCCGGCCTCGTCACCGGACATTAGAGTGGAGGGCAGGCCGCCCCGGGGCCGATGGCCACCTGGGAATCACGGCCTCGACTGTGTGTAGGTCCTTTCCAGGCGTCACAGCCTGCTCGGATCGCGTGTCGTTCCGGGTGAAGCGTCATCCTCCGGGGGCGTCCACCCCCGGAGGCCGCCTCACCTCGACCAGCGTGCGCTCCCGGGATGCCGCCTCAGCCGCCGAGCATGCCCTGGATGGCGGTGACCACGCCCACCAGCGCGGTGCCGGCCGCGCCCGCGTCGGTGGCGATCTCGAAGATCGTCTTCAGCCTGGCCTTCAGGCCGCCCTCGCTGCGCTTGCCCGGCTCCTTGTCCAGTTCGCGCTCCACGCCGTTGGCCGCGTCCTCGACCGCCACCGCCTGCTCCTCGGGCAACTGGTCGCGCAGCACGTAGACGGCGTCGAGCAGGTCCTCCACCAGGGCGCGCAGGTCGGCCGCGTCGTCGGGCGCGTTGTTCACGGTGGCGTCACCGGTGCCGGTGCTGATCGCGCTGTTTCTGAAGGTGTTGCCGTTGAAGGCGGTCACGTTGACCTCCGGGGAGTAGAAGAACGGCCGGTCGGACTCGGCGGCGGCCATGAGCACGCGTAGTTGTTCGACGCGGGCGGCGATGACCGGGTTGGCCGAGGAGCCGGCGAGGAAGTCGAGGGTCTGCACGGTGTCGGCGTAGACCTCGCGGGTGCGGGCGAGCATCTGCGCCAGCATCTCGGCGGCGGTGAACCCGAACCGCGAGGGCCGCAGCAGCAGGTCGAGTGCCCGCTTCAGATAGCCCTCGACCTCCGGCCTCCCCACCTCAAGCCTGCCGTCCTCGCACAGCGCCAGCACCTGCTCGACGACGGCGTACTCGGAGTGCAACCGCGACAGCAGCATCCGCATCCGCCGCAGCTCCTCGTCCGGCTCGTCCTGCTCGTGGGAGGGGGTCACGTGCCACATCGACACCCGCTGCCCCGCCTCGCGCACCCAGGCGTGGTGGACGGCCTTGTGGCGCCACCAGTAGTCCTCCACGACCACCGACGGCGTGCCCGCGCGCACCCACCACTCCTCCGGTTCCGCCGCCGCCGAGGTGCTGTCGAGCAGGTGCCGCGCGAACCGCGGTCCGAACGCCACCAGCGGCACGTGCGCCCCGCGCTCGCCTCGCAGCCACGTCGGCGCCGACATGGCCAGCCGTACGACGTTCTCCTGGCCCTCCCAAATCTCGTTGGGGTCGAGCCATCGTCGCTGGAACCCCACCTCCAGCCGGTTGACGACGCGGTCGGCGTAGAAGTTGCGCAGCACCGGTGTGACCGTCACCGACTTGCGAAACCCCTCACTGTGCCGCTGCCGGGTGAGCCGGACCAGGTTGCCGACGTCGACGTAGTAGGACTCGGAGATCCAGGGCGCCACCCCGCCGCGCAGCCGCGGCCGTACCGCGCCCACGCCCCGCACATGATCGGAGCGATGGTGCTCTGGTGAACGGCCCGGGAAGACCCGGTCGGGGCGCGGCCAGCGCGGCGGCTCGCGGCGCCGGGTCTCGGCGGGCAACAGCGGACGCAGGTCCACGATCGGTAGCTGGACGGTGACGTGCACCCCCCAACAGTGACGCGGAACCCCCGCGACCTCAACGCGTTGACGTCATTTCCCGAACGCGGGACCGCTGATGCCGGACCGCCGCGGTGACGGTGGTTCAGCGGGTGGGCTGGGTGGGGTGGGTGGGCCAGGGGCCGGGGGCGAACATGGTGTTGGTGAGTGCCCAGCGTTCGTGGTCCGCCCAGGTGCCGTCGATGAAGAGCAACTCAGGCGAGATGCCCTCGTAGCGGAAGCCGAGCCGCCGCACCAGGTTGATCGAGGCGTGGTTGCCCGGCTGGATCTGGGCGTCCAGCCGGTGCAGGCGCAGCCGCTCGAACGCGTACCGGAGCACCAGGCGAAGGCCCTCGGACATGTAGCCCTTGCCCGCCGTCGGGGCGAAGGCCCCGTAGGCCAGGGAGGCGTTCTGGAAGCGCCCCCGGATGATGCTGTTGAGGAACACCGTGCCGGCGATCGCCCCGGTGTCGCGCAGGCAGACCAGCAGGCCCTGCGCCGTCACGTGGTCGAATCTCGCGAGGTACGCCTGGTAGTTCTCCGGCGTGTCCGGCAATGCCATGTAGGGGCCGTGCAGCTCCGCGCTGTCCCGGACGAGCGCGACGAACTCGTCCTGGTCGTCCCGGGTGAGCGCCCGCAGGGTCACCCGGGAGGAGTCCTCCAGTCGGTCCGACAGGAACGCCTCGACCTCCGCCGTCGTCCGCACGACGCCGACGCCATCACCGTGATCCATCCGAGGAACCGTACCTTGTTCTACTCAACCGGACATAACTGGAATCGGTCGGTCGGGTGGGGAGTCGGGTCGGTGGTCGCCGAACGCAGGAGAGGGCGGACCAGGCGCCGGCCCCTGTGCCGGTGACCTGGGCGGCCGCACGGAGGTGGTGGAGCACCCACCTCAGGCTCTCCATGGCAGTGTGGAGCCTGGCATTCTCTATGAATGCGACAAGTAACCGTTCTCGGCAGTTGTGGTGCGTACCCGGAGCCGGGCCGTGCCTGCAGCGGGTTCGCGGTGGACTGGGACGGTTATCGCCTGCTGCTCGACCTGGGCTACGCCACACTGCCGCGGCTCCTCGCGCACTGGCCGGACGGCGCGGTGGACGCCGTCGTCATCACTCACGAGCATCCCGACCACTGCATCGACCTGCACGGGCTGTTCCGGATGCGGTTCTACGGCGACCCCGGTGGGCCGCGGCTGCCGTTGTACTGCCCGCCGGGCGTACTCGACCGGATCAGCGGCCTGGAGCCCGATGCGGACCTCCACGCGGTCTTCGACATGCATCCGCTGCCTGGCAGCCACCAGGTGGGGCCATTCACCCTCACCGGACTGCCGCTGCCGCACTATGTGCCCAACGCCGGCATCCGCGTCGAGGCCGACGGAGTCGCGCTGGCCTACACCGGTGACACCGGCCCGGCCCCCGCGCTCGCCGACCTGGGCCGCGACGCCGATCTGTTCATCGTCGAGGCCACCGATCACGACGGCGAGACCGACCGCCCTTCCCGCAATCTGCTGACCTCCACGGAGGCCGGCCGATGGGCCGGCCGCGCGGGTGCCCGACGGCTGATGCTCACCCATTTCTGGCCGGGCAACGATCGGGCCGTCTCCGTGGCCGCCGCGCGGCGGGAGTTCGGCGGTGAGGTGCTGGCGGCCGAGGAAGGACTCACCGTCGCGCTCGGACCGAAGTAGCGCGATGAGGGAGCCCCCACTAGTCGGGGCGGGGGGCCGGGTCGGTGGTGACGGAGCGGAGGAGGGGGCGGCTGAGGGCGCCGGCGCCGATGACGCCCGCGAAGCCGGCGGCGGCGCAGACCAGCAGGGTCAGCCCGCCGGTCGCGCTCATCGCCAGACGGGCGAACGGGGCCGCGCAGAACATGCCCGCGGCGATCGAGCCGCCGCCCATGACGGTCAGCGGGATCAGCGTCTCCAGTCGCCGGGCGCGGTCGAGCACCGAAAGGTCGGTGCCGGCCAGGCGCAGCAGCGCGTAGGTCTGGCGACGGTCCAGGACCGCGGACGCGGCGGTGATGCCCGCACTGACGATCGCCACCAGGAAGGACACCAGCAGAACGATCAGCGTGCCCGTTCTGATGTCCTGTAGAAGCCAGGCCGTCACCGGGTCGTTCTCGACGGAGATCGACGCGCTCGGAGCGAGCAGCCCGATGAACCCGGCGACGAACCCGGTCAGCGCCACCCCGCTCACCGTGCGCCAGGCGGAACGGGGGTCGTCCACCAGGCGCCGCCCGGCCAGCAACCTCGCGGGCCGCTTGGCGGTGCGGGCCGTGATCCGGCCGATCATCGCCACCACCCACGGCCCCACGAGGTTGACCGCGAGGAACGACAGGCTCAGCACGACCACGACGACCGTCACGCTCGCCCCGGCGCCGAAGGCCGGCACCGCGGCCAGGCACGCCAGCAGCGCCACCACGCGCACGAACCGCATCGCGGGCGGCGTCTCGCGCCTGGCCACGCCGAGCGGGCTGACCACGACCCGCCGCAGGCCCACCACGGCCGACAGCCCGACCAGCAGCGGCACCGCGAGCAGCACGGCCGCGATGGGCAGCGGCCCGGGCCAGATGTCGGAGGCGAACCAGGCGCCCCCGGCGATCCGCACCTGGCTGAGCGGCGGGATGGCGACCGTGTACAGCAGCAACCCCAGCACCGCCCCCGCGAACGCCGTGATCACCGCCTCGGCCACGGTCATCGCCACGACCTGGCCGGGGGTCGCCCCGACCAGACGGAGCGCGGCCAGACGCCGGTCCCGGCGCGCCACCGTCAGCCGGGCCGCCGCGCCCCCGAACACCAGCAGCGGCACGACCATCAGCACGCTCGCGACCGCCGCCAGCGCCTGGTAGGCACCCGCGTCAGGTGACGGGCTCCCGGTGAGGTCGGGGACCTTCGTCGCGGACACGCCGAGGCGGTAGTCCCCCTTGTACTTGGCCGTCATGATGTCCTCGCCGGGCGCGTGGCCGACGACGGCGACCAGCTCGCCGGGGTGGACCAGCGCCTCGTCCCCGATCGTCCCGGCCCTCTTCTGCGGGAAGCGGCGGCCCACCGAGCCGTCGTCCCGGGCCAGCTCGGCGAGCGCGGGCGACATCACGACCTCGCCGGGCGCGGGCAGGCGGGACACCCCGCGAGGCGGGGAGACGCCCGGCGACAGGACCGCCACGTGCACCACGGTGATCCGCCGATCGCCCGAGAACTCGCCGCGGACGGCTTCGACCGCCCGTGGCGGCCCGCCGGCCGTAGCACCGGTCGGCGGCTCGGGGTTACGCCAGGCGCCGCGCTCGGCCCGTCCGGCGAAGGCGAAGTTGATCGCGACCGCGAACAGCAGCAGCGCGGTGGACACGCCCACCGCCGCCAGCGTCAGCGACGACCCGAGCAGCCCGCGCCGCCCGCCGCCGCGCAGCAGCCGCCAGGTGAGGTCGAGCAGGTTCCTCATCGTCCGCTCCCCTCGGCCCCGTGGACGGGAACGTGCGAGACGGACGGCACCTGGCCGAGCACCTGCGTGTGCGGGGTGGGGGTCTCGGCGTACCGGACGCCGGACGTGGGGAGGATGTGGCCGTCTCTGACCTCGACCACGCGGTCGCACCAGCGGGCCACGTGCGGGTCGTGGGTGACGACGACCAGCGACGCGTCGTTGTGCCTGGTCGCCTCCACCAGCAGGCGCATCGTGTCGTGCCCGGTGGCCTGGTCCAGCGCGCCGGTGGGCTCGTCGGCGAACACCACCGCGGGCCGGGTCACGAGCGCGCGGGCGATGGCGACCCGCTGGGCCTGCCCGCCGGACAGCTCGCCCGGGCGACGCCCCTCCATGCCGGCCAGGCCCAGCGGCCCGAACCAGGAGCGGGCCTGGCGGACGGCCTGAGCGCGCGGGACGTCGCCGAGCATGAGCGGCAGCGCGACGTTCTCGTCCACCGGCAGCTCGGGCAGGAGCTGGCCGAACTGGAAGACGAACCCGAAGCGGGTGCGCCGCAGCGCGCTGCGCCTGCGCTCCCCCAGGTTGTCGATGCGCTCGCCGAGCAGGTGGACCTCGCCGGCGTCCGGCTTCATGATCCCGGCGAGGCAGTGGAGCAGGGTGGACTTCCCGGAGCCGCTCGGCCCCATGATGGCGACGGCCTCACCCTGGTGGACCATCAGCTCGACACCGGCCAGGGCGACGGTGGACCCGAAACTCTTCCTCAGGCCGAGCCCGTGGAGAACGATTTGCGACGGCATGAGCAGAGCCTCTCCCGCGGGCGGCGGCCCGCGGATCGGCCGCCCGCCCGATCCACCGGACGGCCCATCGGCCGAAAGGCCGATCTCCCCCGGCCGGCGGGCCCGCGCTCGGTTCCTGGCGTGCGGGCCCGCGGTTGGTTCGTGGCGTGCGGGCGCGCGCTTGCTGGCAGAATCGGGCGGGTGAGGGTACTCGTCGCGGATGACCAGGAACTGGTGCGCACCGGCTTCCAGATGATTCTCGACGCCCAGCCCGACATCGAGGTGGTCGCGGCCGTGGCCGACGGCGTCGCCGCGGTCGAGCAGGCCCGCCGCCTGCGGCCGGACGTGTGCCTGCTGGACATCCGGATGCCCCGGCTGGACGGCCTGGAGGTCACCAGGATTCTGGCCGGCCCGGGGGTGCCCGACCCGCTGCGCGTGGTCATCGTGACCACCTTCGACCTCGACGAGTACGTGTACGGCGCGCTGCGCGCGGGCGCCTGCGGGTTCCTACTGAAGGACAGCGGCCCCACATTGCTCATCGAGGCGGTGCGGGCCGCCGCCAACGGCGACGCCCTGGTCTCGCCGTCGATCACCGTGCGGCTGCTGTCCCACCTGGCCCGGCCGATCCCGGTCGTGACGCGCCCGCCGCGCGAGCCGCTCACCGACCGCGAGATGGACGTCGTCCGCCTGATCGCCCGGGGCCGCACCAACCAGGAGGTGGGCGGGGAGCTGTTCATCTCCCTGTCGACGGTGAAGACGCACCTGGCGAGCATCTTCGCCAAGCTGGGCGCCCGCAACCGCGTCGAGATCGCCGCCTGGGCCTGGGAGGCCGGCGTCGTCCGCTGACGCGCCACCGGCCCGCCGCGCGTGCCGGTCAGAACAGGACCGGCACGGCGGATAAGGCCACTATGTGCCTGGTGCGCCGCGGACGCTCACCGGGCCGGGCGACGTAGATCGGCGCCGGCTTCGCCGTACCCCCGACCCGCCGACCCGGCGCCGATCGCCTCCAGCACATGGCGGGGAAGTGGTCGCGGTGACGACGGTGTGGCGGGCGACGGTTCAGGGGGTGGTTGTGGCGGTTTCGGTGATCACGGTGTGGTGGGTGACGGTGGGGTCGAAGGCGGTGAGGACCTTCTGTGCCTCGGGTTCGACGACGGCGGCGTCCACGTCGGGCGCGGCGAAGTCGCGCACCGCGTCCATGGACGCCCACAAGGTGATCACCTCGATCTCGACCTGACCGTCTCTGTCGCGGTTGAGCAGGTAGGCGCCCCGGTGGCCCTCGATGCCGCTCAGCTCGGGGATGACGGCCTGGGTGAAGTGCCGCCGGTAGGCCTCGGCGCCCTCGGTGGTCGCGGTCGCACGCCAGATTCTCGCGATCATCACGCTCTCCTCCGGTTCGGACGGGTTTCGCCGGTGGTTGGGCAGTGTCGGGCAAACCCTAGATCATCTCGGGGAGATCCAGGATCTTCTCCTCCGCCTCGCCGATTAGCGGAGAGGCGCACGGGATAGGAGTGAGTCAGGCGTCGCGCTACGTCACAGATGAAACCACGACTTTCAGCGCATGCCGGGGGGAGACATCATGCGCTATGCCCGATCCGCAGTGAGCAGGTCGGCGGTCGGCGTCTACCTGGCGCTGGCCGCCCAGATCGCCACCCTGACCTGCCTGGTCGTCTTCGAGGAAGCACGCGGCAAGCAGCTCGCGCGGCAGGTCGCGCGGCTGGGCAGCGACCCGCACGCGCCCGGGGCGGAGGCCGTCGTCGGCGCCGTCACCTGGTTCGCCATCCTCATCCTGCTGGTGGCCGCCGCGACGGTCGCCGCCGGCTGCTCCTACTTCGCCTGGCTCCGCCACGCCGGGGCGACCCCCCGCATGATCGCCATCGCCTGGTTCGTGCCGGTGCTCAACCTCGCCGCGCCCGCGCTGCTCGTGCACGCTCTGCGGGAGGACGCCGGGCTGCGGGAGGGCCGCCGCCGGTCATGGGTGGTGCTGCTCGCCGCGTGGTGGGGGTGCTGGCTGGCCATGGTGTTCCTCATCCTGATGCGGCTGCCGTTCACCCACTCGCCGCAGGGCAGGGACCTGACCGGTCTCGGCGCGGCCGAGCTGGTGGTGGCGGTGGTCGCCGCGCTGCTGTGCGCGGCGACCGTCAGGGAGATAACCCAGGCCAGGGTCAGCGCCCGTCCTTCGTCGATCGCGCATTCTCTGAAGCTGCTGCCCGCGTTGCGGTCGCTTCCCCGGCACACCTATCCGGCGGGGGACTGAACCCGAGCGGCCCGGAGCTTCCCGGGCTGGCGTGCCACAGTTTGCGGGGCGGCCCGGTCACCCCGGGCGCGGCGCCGAGGTCGGCGTAGGGGGACAGCCGGTAGCCGTTGCCGTACTCGATGCGGCGCCCGCCGACGCCCGCCCGCTCCTCCCGCGAAGCGCGCGACCTCGCCCCGGCCGGCTGCGGGGTGAGGCCCAGGGCGGCCCGCACCGCGTCGGGCCCCTTCTCCCGCCACAGCCGGTCGAGCTCGGCCAGGTCCCAGCAGTCGACGGCGCGCAGCGACACCGCCCGCGCGCCGACCCGGCGCACGACCCCTCTGGCGACCAGCATCCACGACCCGAACACCGTGGCGGCGCAGCGCGCCTGGACCGACTCGAAGAAGGTGAGGTCGACGGGGCCGGTCGAGTCGTCCAGCGTGGCGAAGATGACGCGCTGCCCGGAACGGATCGCCGGGGTCTGCGTGGCGACCTTCACCCCGGCGACCAGGATCTCGGCGCCGTTGCGCAGCGTGAGCAGCTCGCTGGACCTGACCACGCCGATCGCGTCGAGCAGTTCGTCGTAGAAGCCGATCACGTGCCGGCTGACGTCCAGGCCAAGGATGTCCAGCTCGGCCTCCACGGCCTCGGCCTCGGTCATCTCCGGCAGCTCGCCGGGCGCGATGTGCTCGGTGAACGCCATGGGGATCTGCACGGCGGACGGCGGCCCGCCCGCCCCCGAGCCGGCCGATCCGGGATTCGGGCCGGGGCCAGGAGGGGAGGCGGGGGCGGGAGGGGAGGCGGGGGCGGCGGGACGGGGGCGACCGCTCGGGCGGGCCTTGCGCCGCGCGGTCACGCCGGTGGAGGACGCGCGGTCCAGGACGCCGATCTGGGCGATCAGGTCGCGCCTGGTCAGCTCCCCGGGACGCCAGCGCGGGCCGCCGGGGTGCAGCCCGTGCAGCGCGTCGAGGCCGCCGACCTGCACGATGCGCTCGGCGACCGGCCGGGACGGGCGGGCGCGCTCCCAGAAGTCGGCCAGCGAGGTGTAGGGCCGCCCGGTGACCATGCGGTCGACCTCCGCCTCACTGATCCCCTTGACCGCCGAGAACGGCACCCGCAGGCCGTACCCCGCGGAGAACGTCCCGGGATCGCCGCCGGCGGCCCCCGCGCCGCCATTGTTCTCCGCATCACCTGGACGCATCGCATCACCTGAACGCGTCGCGTCGCCGAAACCCGGCGCGTCGCCGAAACCCGGCGCGTCGTCGGAACCCGGCGCGCCGCCGCGGGGATTCCGGAGGCGTTCGACGAGCCAGTGGCGGCCGGAGTGGTTGACGTCCAGGGGGAGGACGGCCACGCCGCACTTGCGGGCCTCGTCCAGGATCACCCGCCCGGGGTACATGCCGGGGTCGTGCGTCAGCACCCCGGCGAGGAACGCCGCCGCGTGGTGCCGTTTCAGCCAGGCCGACTGGTAGGTGGGCAGGGCGAACGCCGCCGCGTGCGCCTTGCAGAACCCGAACGAGCCGAACGCGTCGAGCACCTGCCAGGCGCGGTCGGTGGTCTCGCGGTCGAACTCGGGCAGCACTTCGGCCTCCCACCACGCGCGCACCCGTTCGCGGCCCTCGGGGGTGCCGAGGGCGCGGCGGACCTTCTCGGCCTCCGACAGGCCGCAGCCGGTCATGACGTCGACGACCCTCAGGACCTGCTCGTGGAAGACGACGACGCCGTTGGTCTCCTGCAGCGCCGGCCGGAGCAGGGCATGGGGGTAGGACGGCTCGCGCCAGCCGTGCCGGGACTCCAGGTACGGGGTGACCATGTCGGAGTTGACCGGGCCGGGCCGGAACAGGGAGATGTCGACGATCAGGTCGTGCATGGTGCGCGGTTCGAGCTTGGTCACCAGCTCGCGCTGGCCGGGCGACTCGATCTGGAAGCAGCCGATGGTGCGGCCGGTGCAGATCATGTCGTAGGTGGCGCGGTCGTCCTGGGGGACGTCGCGGTCGAGGTCGATGTCCTGGCCCTCCACCCGCCTGATCTCGCCGAGCGCGTACGCCATCGCCGACTGCATGCGCACGCCGAGCACGTCGAGTTTGAGCAGCCCGGCCTCCTCGACGTCCTCCTTGTCGAACTGGCTCATCGGGAAGTCGAGCAGGCTGCGCTCGACGGGGGTGCGGTCGCGCAGCCCGGAGTTGCCGACCAGCACGCCGCAGGGGTGCAGGGCGATGTGGCGGGGCAGGCCGTCGAGCCGTTCGGCGAGCTGGAACATGGCCGACAGGGCGCGGTCGTCCAGGCCGCTGCCGCGCAGTTCGGGCAGGTCGGACAGGGCGGCGCGGATCTGCCGGGCCCGGACGTGCGGGAACGCCTTGGCGATGAGGTCGGTCTCGTGCGGCGGCAGCCCCATGGCGGCGCCGACGTCGCGGATGGCGCTGCGCGCGCGGTAGGTCTCCATCATCGAGACGCAGGCGACCCTGTTCTCGCCGTAGCGGTCGAGGATGGCCTGGTAGCAGTCGAGCCGCCGCGCCGACTCCACGTCGATGTCGATGTCGGGCAGCCCTTTGCGCCCCTCGGACAGGAAGCGCTCCATGAGCAGGCCGTGGTCGAGCGGGTTCACCTCGCCGATGCGGATGAGGTAGTTGACCAGGCTGCCCGCGCCGGACCCGCGGATGGCGCAGCGCACCCCCATCGCGCGGATCAGGTCGGTGATGCCGGAGACGACGATGAAGTATCCCGAGAGCTGCTTGCGCTCGATGATCCGCAGTTCCTCGGCCAGCCGTTCGCGCGCCTGCCTGGATCGTTCCATGCCGCGCGCGTACAGCCCGTCCTCGCACCGGCGGCGCAGCAGGGGGACCGGGTCCTCCTCGACCTCCGGCAGGTGCACGCGTTCGGGGTCGTTGCGCAGCGCGAGGATGTCCAGCGGGTCCAGGACGCACCGTTCGGCGACCTGCCGCGTGGCGGCGAGCAGGCGGCGGGCGTGGTCGTGGTCGCCGTCGCAGACCCGCGCGGCGACCTGCGCCATCTCTTTGCCGCTTTTGAGGTAGGCGTGCGAGGCGGAGTGCTCCAGGTGCCGCGTGTGCAGCGGCACGAGCTTGCGCGCGGCGTCGAGCACGTCGCCGACCCGGTAGTCCCCCGCGTCGAGGTGGCGCACGGCGTTGGTCAGGACGGCCGGCACGCCCAGCGAGCGGGCGAGGGCGAGCATTCGCCGGGCGGTGCCCGCCTCGTGCTGACCGTACTGGTCGACGACCTCGACGACCAGGTCGGGGACGGCCGCCCGCCAGGCGGCGAGCAGGGCGCGCGCCCGCTGGTCGTGGCGCGCGGCGACGGCCCGCCCGACGTCGGACCTCGGGCCGAGCATGACCAGCAGCCCGGCGGCGTGCCGGGCGACCAGTTCGCGGGTCACCCGCGGCTCGCCCCGCCGCCCGGCGTGGTGGGCGTCGGTGGTGAGCCGGCACAGGTGCGCCCACCCGCCCGTACGCGCGAGGACGGTGACGCGCTCCTCGCCGTCGCCGTCGTCCCCCGCCGGGCCGCGCAGCGCCAGGTCGACGCCCACGACCGGGTGGAGGCCGGCGTCGAAGCACGCCTGGACGTGCTTGACCGCGCCGTACATGCCGTCGCGGTCGGTCAGCGCGAGGATGTCCATCTCGTGCTCGGCCGCCCGCGCGACCAGCTCGCCGGGGAACGCCGTGCCGTACCGCAGGGAGTAGGCGGAGGCGACGTGGAGGTGGGGGAACATCAGTCCCACGCCCTGAGCATCAGCCAGCCGTCGCCGGCGGTGTCGAACCGCAGCTCGTAGGTGCCGGTCGCGGCGCCGGGGCTCGCCTCCACCCGCCAGAAGCGGCGCTCGCCCGGGTCGTTCTCGGAGATCTTCCACCACTCGCGGGAGGTCACCCAGTGGTCGAGGACCCGGTGGACCACGTAGAGACGGTCGCGCCAGACGAAACGGGCGGGCTCGCCGTCTCGCGTCCACACCTCGATGGGGTCCCCGTAGATTCTGCTCAAGGCGCTCCTTCTCCCTGGGCCGCGGTGGAACTTCGTGAGCACCCGGGGGAAGGCGGGTCGTGCTACATCGAACATATGTTCTCAGAGCCCAGAGGGCAAATCACCTCACCCTTCGCGTGTCGCCCCGGCCGTCGCGCCAGTGAACGATCACGTCACCGTGTGTTCACACAACGACACCCGAACGCAGCGGAGTAGATACGTTTTGTTGTCCGGCCCCGCCTATGTTCATCCCCACAACCTCGAAAGTGGGATACAAGCGTGCAAACACCTCGAAAGCGGCTCGTCGGGCTGGCAGCCGCACTGACCGTCGCCGCGTCGCTGGGCGCCGCCGCCTGCGGCGCGGCCCCGACGGCCGACTCCGGCGCCTCCGCCGGTGGCGCCGGTGGCGCCGCCAAGACGGCGACCTCCGCCGCCGACCTCGGCGGCCTGGACAAGCTCGTCGAGGCCGCCAAGAAGGAGGGGCAGCTCAACGTCATCGCCCTCCCGCCGAACTGGGCCAACTACGGCGAGATCATCAAGGCCTTCTCCGACAAGTACGGCATCAAGGTCAACAGCGAGAACCCCGACGGCTCCAGCGCCGACGAGATCAACGCCGTCAAGACCCGCAAGGGCCAGGACCGCGCCCCCGACGTGCTCGACCTCGGCCAGGCGTTCGCCCTCAGCGGCGCCCAGGAGGGCCTGTTCGCCCCCTACAAGGTGCAGACCTGGGACAAGATCCCCGAGGGCCAGAAGGACGCGAACGGCACCTGGTACAACGACTACGGCGGCTACGTCTCCATCGGCTGCGACGCCAAGCGCGTGAAGACCTGCCCCGCCACCTTCGCCGACCTGCTCAAGCCCGAGTACAAGGGCCAGGTCGCGCTGAACGGCAACCCGACCAAGGCCGGGTCCGCCTTCGCCGGCGTCTACGCCGCCGCCCTCGCCAACAGCGGGACCTTCGACGACATCCAGCCGGGCCTCGAGTTCTTCAAGAAGCTGAAGGCCGCCGGCAACTTCAACCCCGTCGAGTCCACCCCGGCGACCGTGCAGAGCGGCGAGACCCCGATCAGCATCGACTGGGACTACCTCAACGCCGGGTACACCGACGAGTTCGTGAGCAAGGGCGTCGACTGGAAGGTCACGGTCCCCTCGGACGGCAAGTACGCCCAGTACTACGCCCAGGCGATCAACAAGGACGCCCCGCACCCGGCCGCCGCGCGGCTGTGGCAGGAGTACCTCTACAGCCCCGAGGGCCAGAACCTCTACCTGAAGGGGTACGCCCGCGCCGTGCTGCTGCCCGCCATGCAGACCGACGGCACCGCCGACGCGACGCTGGTCGGCAAGCTGCCCAAGGTCGAGGGCACCCCGCAGTTCCCCACCGACGCGCAGGTCACCAAGGCCAAGGAGACCCTCGCCTCGGGCTGGGGCGACGCGGTCTCCGGATGACCCGCACCTCGACGATGCGATCGGCTCTCCCCCATGGCTGAAACGCACTCGGCGGCTCCCGCCGGCCTTCCTCTCAACACCAAGGTGAGGGAAGGCGGGAGCCGTCCCCGCTCCAAGGGCTGGACCGGCGCCCTGCCGCTGCTGGTGTTCGTCGGCCTGGCCTTCGGCATCCCGACCGTGGCGCTGCTCGGCGGGGCGTTCACGGCGGACGGCGCGCCCAGCACCGCCAACCTCACCGCCTCCCTCAAGGGCGCCTACCTCACGGCGCTGCTCGGCAGCGTCAAGCTGTCCGCGGTCGTCGCCGTCGCCGGAGCCGTCGTCGGCACCTTCCTCGCCCAGGCGGTCGTCACCTCCCGGTTCCGCGCCCTGCGCGAGGCCGTGCTGACCGCCTCCGGCGTGCTGGCGAACTTCGGCGGCGTCCCGCTGGCCTTCGCCTGGACGGCCACCCTCGGCAACTCCGGCGTGCTCACCCGGCAGCTGAACCTGGGCGACCACGGCTGGAACCTCTACAGCTTCTGGGGCCTCGCCCTGGTCTACCTGTACTTCTCGGTCCCGCTGATGGTGCTGGTCGTCGTCCCGGCCCTGGACGGCCTGCGGCCGCAGTGGCGGGAGGCGGCGCAGAACAACGGCGCGAGCGCGTGGCAGTTCTGGCGCCACGTCGGCATCCCGGTGCTCACCCCGAGTTTGCTCGGCGGCGTGGTCCTGCTGTTCGGCGGCGCCTTCGCGGCGTACGCGACCGCGGCGGCCATGGTCGGCACCGTGGTCCCGCTCGTCACTTTGCAGATCGCCGACGCGCTCACCGGCAACGTGCTGATCGGCCACGAGAACGTGGCGCTGGCCCTCAGCCTCGACATGATCGTGGTGGCCGGCCTGGTCATGGCCGTCTACCTCCCCCTCCAGCGCAGGAGCGCCCGATGGCTCCGCTGACCCCCCGCCCGCACGCGGCCCCCGACCACCGGAGCCCGCGATGGCCGCGCTGACCCCTACGGTGCTGCCCGACGCCGGCGCCCCGGCCGCGCGCCCCGGCCGCCCGCGCCGCGTGCGCGTGTGGCGCGGCGTGGTGCTGCTGGTGGCCGCGCTGTACTTCCTGACGCCGCTGCTCACCTCGTTCGTGTTCACCGTGAACGACCCGATGCGCGGCTTCACCCTGGACGCCTATCTGGAGATCTTCTCGGCCGAGGGCTTCGTCCAGAGCCTGCTGCTGTCTCTCGGGCTCGCGGTCGCCACGATCGTCGTCGTGCTGGCCCTCACGCTGCCGGCGATGCTGGCCGTGCGGCTCAGCGCGCCCCGGCTGCGGCCGGTCATGGAAGTGGTGTGCACGCTGCCGCTGGTGGTGCCGCCGATCACCTTCGTGGCCGGCATCAGCACGGTGCTGCGCTGGGGGCCCGACTACCTGGCCACCACCCCCTTCTACCAGACGATCATCGCCGTCCAGAACCCCGCCTTCCCGGCGGTGCTGGTCATCGCCTACGTCGTGCTGGCGCTGCCGTTCGTCTACCGGGCCCTGGACGCCGGGCTCGGCGCGATGGACGTCCGCACGCTGGTGGAGGCCGCGCGGAACTGCGGGGCCTCCTGGCCGCACGTGATGCTCCGCGTGATCATCCCCAACCTGCGGACCGGCCTGGCGAGCGCGTCGTTCCTCACCCTGGCCCTGGTGCTCGGGGAGTACACCGTGGCCCGGCTGCTCGGCTACCAGCCGTTCCCCGTGTGGATCGTCACGATCTCCGGCTCCAACGCCGCCATGTCGGTCGCCGTATCGATCTTCAGCCTGCTGTTCGCCTGGCTGTTGCTGCTCATCCTTTCCACCGCCGGCAATAGGCAAAGGAGTGGTTCGTGAACGGGGCTCGGGTGGAGTTCCGGGGGCTTCGCCGCGCGTTCGGCGCGACCGTCGCCCTCGACGGCCTCGATCTGACCGTCGAACCGGGCGAGCTGATCGCCCTGCTCGGCCCGTCGGGCTGCGGCAAGACGACGGCGCTGCGCTGCGTCGCCGGGTTCGAGAGCCCCGACGCCGGGGCCGTGCTCGTCGACGGCGAGGACATCACCAACGTCCCGGCCAACCGCCGCGACGCCGGAATGGTCTTCCAGTCCTACAGCCTGTTCCCCAACCTGAACGCCTTCGACAACGTGGCGTTCGGGCTGCGGGTGCGCAAGGTGCCCGCCGCCAAGCGGCGCGCCCGCGCGGCCGAGCTGCTGGAGCTGGTCGGCCTGCCCTCGCACGGCGACCGCTACCCGCACCAGCTCTCCGGCGGCCAGCAGCAGCGGGTGGCTCTGGCGCGCGCGCTCGCCCTGGAGCCGCGGGTGCTGCTGCTGGACGAGCCGCTGTCGGCGCTCGACGCCAAGGTCCGGGTCACGCTGCGCGAGGAGATCCGGCGGCTCCAGCTCTCGCTGGGCATCACGACGATCTTCGTGACGCACGACCAGGAGGAGGCCCTGTCGGTCGCCGACCAGGTCGCGGTGCTCAAGAGCGGGCGCCTGGAACAGGCCGGGCCGCCCGCCGAGATCTACAACCGCCCCGCGACGCCGTTCGTGGCCGAGTTCGTCGGGACGATGAACCACCTTCCCGGCCTGCTCGACGGCCAGGAGGTGCAGGTCGCCGGGCAGCGGCTGCCCGTCCACGGCGCGACGCCCGGCACCCCGGAGGTGGACGTGCTCGTCCGCCCCGAGACCGTGCTGGTCACCGCGGCGCACGACGGCGAGGCGCTGGTGGTGACCAGCTCGTTCCGCGGGTCGTCGGTGCGGCTGCTGCTGCGCCTGGCCGACGGCACCGAGCTGCTGGCCGACCTGCCCGCGCACGACGCCGCGCGGCTGTCCCCCGGCGTCCAGGCCGCCGTCCGGCTCGTCGAGCGCCCCGTCCTGGTGGCAGCCCGCACCCCGGCGGCGACCCCGGCCACCGCGGCCACCGCGGTGGCCGCCGCCGAGTAGGCCGCTTGACGGCCCGGTGGCGGTTCGCAGGACGACCGCCGCCGGGCCGTTATGCGAGGAAGGCCGCCGGGGGGCGCGCTCTCGGTAGGCTTGCCGTCCCGAAAAGGTGCATAGCGGTAAGGCGACGTGGTGAACAACCTAGGTCCGGGCGACCCCCTCCAGATCGGCCGATACCGGCTGCTCGGCCGGCTGGGCCGCGGTGGCATGGGCACCGTGTACCTCGGTCAGGACGAGACCGGGCAGCGGGTCGCCGTCAAGGTGATCAACCACGAGTACAGCCAGCACGACCAGTTCCGCGTGCGCTTCCGCCGCGAGGCCGAGGCGGCGGGCCGGGTGCGCCGCTTCTGCACGGCGGCCGTCCTGGACGCCGCCCTCGACGGCGACCAGCTCTACGTCGTCACCGAGTACGTCGAGGGGCCGAACCTGTACGACGCCGTGCGGTCCTCTGGGCCGCTGCGCGGCTCCAGCCTGGACGCGCTGGCCGTCGGCGTCGCCACCGCCCTGACGGCCATCCACAGCGCGGGCGTCGTCCACCGCGACCTCAAGCCGTCCAACGTGCTGCTGTCGCCGGTCGGCCCGCGCGTCATCGACTTCGGCATCGCCAGGGCCCTGGACACGCTGAGCGGGATCACCGGCACCGGGCAGCTCATGGGCACGCCCCGGTACATGGCCCCGGAGGTGCTGCGCGGCGCTCCCGCCTCGCCGGCCTGCGACGTGTTCTCGTGGGGCTGCCTGGTCGCCTTCGCCGCCAGCGGCCGCACGCCGTTCGGCGGGGAGTCCCTTCCCTCGATCGTGTACCAGGTGCTCAACAGCGAGCCCTCGCTGGAGGGCATGGAGGCGGCGCTGCGCGGACTGGTTTCGGCGACGCTGGACAAGGACCCGGCGCGGCGGCCCACCTCGCAGCAGATCCTCGACCACATGGTCGGCCGCACCACCCCCGAACGCGCCCAGCACACGGTCGTCCAGACCTGGCAGGCGGAGCGGCCGGAGGCAGGACACCCGGAGGCGGGGCGTCCCAGTCAAAGCACGGCGTCCCCCGGTCAGAGCACGGCGTCCCCCAGCCAGAGCACGGTGTACCCCGGTCAGACGCCCGCCCACCCGGCCCCGTTCTCCACCTTCGCGGGCCCGCCGCCCACCGCCCCGCTCACGGGCGGGCCGACCACGGCCGCCTGGCAGCCGCCCGGCCAGGCGCCCACCGTCGCGGGGCAACCCCCCACCATCGGAGGAGGATCGCCGACCGCCGGAGGGCAGCCACCGACCATCGCCGGGCAGCCTCCAACCGTCGCGGGCGGGACCGCCGGGCCGGGAACCGGCTGGCCGGGGGCCGGCGGGGCTGGGGTCAGCGGGGCGAACCGGCGTACGCGGCTGATCGGGCTCGCCGTCGCCGGCGTCGTCGTGCTCGCCGCGGGCGGGCTCGGCCTGCGCGCCTGGCTCACGCCGTCCGGGCCGCCCACCGAGCTGAGCTACCTCTACCGGGACGACTTCAACGACAGCGGCACCGGCTGGGGCGGCAGCGCGTACACCGGCCAGGAGTACAACACCTACGGCTACGCCTCCGGCGGGTACTACGCCATCGACGTGACCGACGATCGCGCCGAGCGCATCGAGACGGCCCCGCTGCCGTTCGTCCCCAAGCAGCCCGCCACGCCCGATCCGTCCGCCACCCCGACCCCGACGACGCCCGAGCAGGTGCTGATCACCGTCACGACGCGCGTCCGCGAGTCCAAGGGGCCCGGCGAGTACGGGCTGTTCTGCCGGGCCGACAAGGAGTCGCGGAGCAGCCGGTACGAGTTCCTGGTCACCGCGGAGGGAGAAGCCCGCATCCGCCGGGTCACCAAGGGCACCGGCGGCAACCTCACCACGCCGGTCAAGGTGGGCGATCTGTCCAAGAGCGCCACCTTGCAGGCCGAATGCGCCGCCACCGGCGAGGGGGTGCGGCTGCGGATGTGGGTGAACGGCGAGGCGGTGCAGTCCTACGTCGACGACTCCGGCGCGCCCGCGAGCCTGCCCAACGGCGACGTCGGCTTCCTCGCCCGCGTGCCGGACAAGGCCGGCGCGACGCTGAAGACCTCCTTCGACGACTTCGTCGTCCAGGGCCCCTCCCCCAGCGCCTCCGGCCACGGCTGACCGCACCACGCGAAGTCCGGACGGCGCGAGACCCTGGCCCGCTGCCACGAACGTTCGCCGGGACGGGAGGATCAGGTGGTCGCTGGATGTGAACCGGCGGGGACGGGGACGGGGTCGGGGGCGCGGTTGAGTGCGGCGGCGCGAACGATCTCTTCGGCGATGACCTCCCGCGTGGGCCAGGTGGTCACCGCGACCGCCATCAGGACCAGGCCGCACAGCGCCCAGGCGCCGACCACGACCGGCACGGGGAACCGTTCGGCGAACGCGCCGGCGGCGAGCACGGCCACCGCGTGGGTGAGCTGGATGCCGCCCAGCATGATGCCGAAGGCGCGGGCGCGGTAGGCGTCGGGCAGCATCTGGACGAACAGCCCGTTCAGCGGGACCAGCACCGTGTTGACGGCGGCGGCCGCCAGGAGCACCAGCGTGAGCACCACCGGGAACGGCGGCGCGGCCAGGACGCCCACCAGCAGCAGCGGCCCGGCGAGCAGGAGCGGCTTGAGCAGCCGCAGCCGCCGCTCGGGACCGGTCATGCGGGTCACCAGCGCCCCGATGACGGCGCCGACGGGCAGCGCGGCCATCAGCAGGCCGGTGATCTGCGAGCCGCCTCCATAAGTGGGCGCCCACGCCGCGGCGAGCCCTTCGGGGACGATGGTGATGCCCACCACGCTGAACACCACCACGGCGGTGGGCCGCATGACCCGGTGCCCGAACACCAGGCCCAGCCCGTCGCCGGTCTCCCGCAGCAGCGAGCGCCGCGCGAGGTGGGTCACCGGGAGCGGCCGGGGACGCACGCCCCGCCAGAGCAGCAGTGTCGACAGGGCGAACGTCGCGGCGTTGATCAGCAGCGCGGCGTGCGGGTCGATGGCCGTGACCGCGCCGCCGACCGCGTACCCGGCGACCTGCGCGGCCTGGCCGGCCATGTTCTGGAAGGACAGCCCGACGACGTACCGGTCGCCGGTGAGGAGTTGCGCCACCATGGCCGAGCGGGCCGCCTGGAACGGCGGGGTGAGCAGCGAGGCGCCGAGCAGCAGCAGGAGCAGTCCGGGCATCGGCATCCCCGGCAGGGCCATGAGGCCGACCAGCGCCATCCGCGCGACGTCACAGATGATCATGACGCGGCGGTACGGGTAGCGCTCGGCCAGCGCCGCGAGCACCGGTCCGCCGGCCACCCAGGGGAGGTAGCTGATGGCGAAGCCGATGGCCGACAGCAGCACCGAGCCGGTGTCGGCGAAGACCAGGAAGGTCACGGCCACCTTGGCGAAATAGTCCCCCACCCAGGACAGGACGGCGGCGCCGAACAGCGCGCGGTACTCCGCCACCCCGAACACGTCCCGGAACGTCGCCGGCCGGTCGCCCGCGTCGGCGTCCGCGTCGGCGTCCGCGTCGGCGTCCGCGTCGGCGTCCGCGTCGACACCCGCCTCCCCGGTGACCGGTTCCCGATGTTCTCCGGCCTCGATCTCTCCACGCTTTTCGCTCACCGGCGTCCGTCCTCGTGTCAAGGGTCGCAGGTGGCGTGGTCCAGCGTGGGAGCCCGCGTCACGCCCGTCGGGTCGGCATAGCCCCCCACGACGCCATGTCGCATTTCTCCCTCTTCGACATGGCAAGGCTACAAAAAGTCATGATTACAGAACGAGGAGAGGTCTGTGGGACATTCTGCCGTGGATCCCTGGGATACCCTGGGGTCACCCCTAGCCACCCCTATTGCCTCTTGAGTGATATCTACCCCTGAATCCCGTTCAAGGGCTTATGAGGGGTAATCGATGCTGTTGACACAATACGTTCCGCTTCCGTCACCAGCGCCGCCAGCCGGGTACCGTGCGCGCCCCGCCAGTACACCCGGGCGCACACCGCGCAGCGCGCGAAGGTGTCGTAGCTACGCCGCGTGCCCGGGCGCAGCGCCGGCGCCACCCGCTCCTTCGGCACCGCCGCCAGCCGTCCGTTGCAGGCCGTGCATCTCGTCCAGGGCGCCAGCGGCGGGGCGAACCGTTCGAGTATGTCCTCGAACTGCTCCCTCGGCCGCGTGCCGCGCACGTAGGCCCCCAGCCACAGGCTCCGGCGGCACAGCAGCCCGCGGTCCTGCGTGAGCAGCACCCGCCGCTCGGCGTTCGCCCAAGTGATCAGCGCGTCGTCGTCCCGGTCGTTCTCGTACGCGGCGTCCACCCCGACCACCCGCAGCCACCGCGCCGGCGTCCCCAGATGCACGTCCAGCAGGAACCGATGCTCCGGCACCGCCTGCGGCCGCCGCACCCCGAGCACCGACACCACGGCCCCCGCCACCGGCCGGAACGACGGCGCCACCCGCCGGCCGTCCACCTCCAGCCCGCCCACCTCGGTCAACGGCACCCCGACGGACTCCACCACATGCCCCACCGACGACGTCCCGTCATAGGCGACGACGACGTCGTCATCGGCGGCCACGGCCCCCGCCCGCCGGCGCCGTCCGAGGAACACGCGGAGCCCGTCGTCGAGCCGGACCGCCAACTCCCCCACACCGTCCAGCATGCCAGGCGGGCCTCACGCCGAGCTTCTCACCACCAGCTCCGCCGGGAGGATGACCGAGGAGACCGGGCCGCCGTCGAGGTGGCGGAGGAGGAGGCGGACGGCGGCGCGGGCCTGGTCGGCCGGGGAGGTGCGGACGGTGGTGAGCGGCGGGACGGTGTAGGCGGCGGCCTCGGCGTCGTCGAAGCCGACGACCGCGACGTCCTCGGGCACGCGGCGGCCCGCCTCGCGCAGGACGCTCAGCGCGCCGACCGCCATCAAATCGCCGGCCGCGAAGACCGCGTCCAGGCCGGGATCGTCCTGGAGCAGCTCGCTCATGGCCCTGGCCCCCGACGAGCGGCTGTAGTCGCCCATGGCGACGATTGACCGGCGCCCGGCGTCGCGCAGGCCGTCGCGGTAGGCGGCCAGGCGGTCCTGCGCGGCGGTGCCCTCCAGCGGGCCGCAGATCATCGCGATGCGGCTGCGCCCCTGGGCGAGCAGGTGGGTCACCGCCGCCCTGGCGCCACCGGCGTCGTCGCTCGCGACATAGGGGACGGTGATCGGGGCCGAGGGCCGGCCCAGCGAGACGATGGGGACGCCCGTGCGCACGAGCGCGCTCAGCAGCGGGTCGGCGCCCGCCGTCGAGACGAAGACCACCCCGTCCAGGTGACCGGCCCCGACGTGCTGCTCGACGCGCTGCCGGCTGCCCACCGAACCGCCCAGCATCAGCGTGACCTGCTTGCCCGACGCCTCCAGGGAGTGGGCCGCCGCCCGGACGACGGCCGCGAACAGCGGGTCGTCGGCCCCGTCGGGCGACCCGGGCACCACCAGGCCGATGGTGTCGGTGCGCTGGGTCACCAGGCTGCGCGCCGCGGAGTTCGGCACGTAGCCGAGCTCGTCCACGGCGTTCATGACGGTCTGGCGGAACTCCGGGCTGACCGTGGCCTGCCCGTTGATCACCCGCGAGACCGTGGAGCGCGACACGCCCGCCCGCGCGGCGACCTCCTCCAGCGTGGGACGCCTGGCGCGCTCCCTCCACAGCCCGTTGCGCCGGATCACCTCGCGGTACCACAGGCCGCTGTCCTTCAGCAGCCTGCGCTGGCTGTCGAAGTCGACGTGCACGATGCCGAACCGCTTGTTGTACCCCTCGGCCCACTCGAAGTTGTCCAGCAGCGACCAGACCAGGTAGCCCCGCAGGTCGGCCCCCGCCTCGATGGCGGCGTGCGCCGCGCGCAGGTGGCCCTCCAGGAACGCGGTGCGGTCGGCGTCGTGCACCCGCTCGCCGCTCACCGCGTCGTCGAAGGCGGCGCCGTTCTCGGTCACCAGCAGCCCGACGCCGGGGTAGTCACGCGTGAGCCGCAGCAGCAGCGCAGACAGGCCCGTCGGCACGATCGGCCAGCCGGTGGCCGTCGTCGGGGCGTAGGCGCCGGTGAACTCGATGTCCTCGGTGCCGGGATAGGCGGGGTTGGCCGGCTCACCCGGCCCGGACCGCACGACGCACGGGGTGTAGTAGTTCACGCCCAGCAGGTCGATCGGCCGGCCGATGGCCGCCAGGTCGCCGTCGTGGATGTGGCCGAGCCCGGCGACGCGTTCGATGATCGGCAGCACCCGCTCGGGGTAGCGCCCGCGCAGCACCGGGTCGAGGAACTGCCGGTTGATCAGCGCGTCCACCCGGTCGACCGCCTCGGCGTCCTCGGGCGACAGCTCCAGCGAGGGATCGTTCACCTGGCCGGGGGTCAGCACGGGCGCCAGGTTGACGGGCAGGGTGATCTCCTTCGCGCCGCCGCCGCGCAGCACCTGCACACCGAGCCCGTGTGCGAGCAGCAGGTGGTGGGAGACGCGGAAGGCGTCGGCCCAGGAGGTGCGGCCGGGCGCGTGGACGCCGATGCCGTACCCGAGCACGGCCGCCACCCACGGCTCGTTGACGGTCATCCAGGTGCGCACCCGGTCGCCGAGCCGGTCCTGGACGATCTTGGCGTAGTCGGCGAACCGGTACGCCGTGTCACGGTCGGTCCAGCCGCCGCGGTCCTCCAGCGCCTGCGGCAGGTCCCAGTGGTAGAGCGCCACGTACGGCGTGACGCCGGCCTCCAGCAGGTCGTCCACCAGCCGCTCGTAGAAGTCCAGCCCGGCGGCGTTGACCGCGCCGCGCCCGTCGGGCTGCACACGTGACCAGGACACCGAGAACCGGTAGACGTCCAGGCCGAGCCGGTCCATCAGGCGGATGTCCTCGGCGTGGCGGTGGTAGTGGTCGCAGGCGGTGTCACCGGTGTGGCCGCCGGCGATCGCGCCCGGCCTGCGGCAGAAGGTGTCCCAGATCGACGGCCCCCGGCCGTCCTCCCGCGCCGCGCCCTCCACCTGGTAGGCCGCCGTCGCGGCCCCCCAGACGAACCCGTCGGGGAAAGCGAGCGTCTGCCCGCGGGTGGCGGTGCTTGTCACGGACATCCTCTGGAAGCTCCCGTCCTGCCGTGCCTCTGGGCCCTGCCCGTTCCACCCGAACCAGGTGGAACGCGACACAGCCATTCTGGCCGTCCGGCCCCTCCCGCGCACCTCGCTATCGACGCCGATGTGAGCCGGAGGGAAGAGACCGGAGGGGGAACAACCGGGCGGCCACGGGTGGTTGGCCATCGCGAGGCACGGCCTCACGCCCCGCCGCTCGCAGAAGCACGATCGCGAAGGAGTTCAGCGCCATGCATGCCATCGTCGTCGCCGATCCAGGAGATTCTTCCGCGCTCGTCCCCACCGAGGTGCCCGACCCCGAGCCCGGCCCCGGCGAGGTGCTCGTGGACGTCGCCGCGAGCGGCGTGAACTTCATCGACGTCTACCACCGCGAGGGGCGCTACCCGCTCCCCACTCCCTTCGTCCCCGGCTCCGAGGGCGCGGGCACCGTCGCGGCCCTCGGCCCCGGCGTGGCGGACATCGCCGTGGGCGACCGGGTCGGCTGGCAGGGCGTGCTCGGCGGGTACGCCCAGAAGGCCGTGATCCCCGCGGACAGGGCCATCCCGCTGCCGGAGGGCATCGACCCCGAGCAGGCGGCGGCCGTGCTCCTGCAGGGCCTCACCGCCCACTACCTGGCCACCTCGACCTACGCCGTGCAGCCCGGCGACGACGTGCTCGTCCACGCGGCGGCGGGCGGCGTGGGGCTGCTGCTCACCCAGATCGTCAAGCTGCGCGGCGGCCGGGTGATCGCCACGGTGTCCACCGCCGAGAAGGAGAAGCTCGCGCGGGACGCCGGCGCCGACGAGGTGATCCGCTACGAGGGCTTCGCCGAGGCGGTGCGCGCCCTGACCGGCGGGCAGGGCGTCCACGTCGTGTACGACGGCGTCGGGGCGGCCACCTTCGACGACAGCCTCGCCTCGCTGCGCCCGCGCGGCGTGCTGGCCCTGTACGGCGCGGCCAGCGGCCCGGTGCCGCCGTTCGACCCGCAGCGGCTGAACTCGGGCGGCTCGCTGTACCTGACCCGGCCCACGCTGGCCCACTACGCGGCCACCCGCGAGGAGCTGCTCGCCCGCACCGGCGACGTGCTGGGCTGGGTGGCCTCCGGCGAGCTCAAGGTGCACATCGGCGGCCGGTATCCGCTGGCGGACGCCAAGCGCGCCCACGACGACCTCCAGGGCCGCCGCACCACCGGCAAACTCCTGCTGATCCCCTGACCCGTCCGTCCTGGCCCCAGGCTCCGGTGTCAGCCGGAGCCGGTGGCCAGGCCGAAGATCAGGACGCCCAGATAGATGCCGCCCGCGATCGCGATCACGTGCAGCGCGATCGCCCAGGCGCGCAGCGCCGTCTCGTTCCTCATCGCGTCCTCTCGTCTCAGTGCCGGTCGCCTCGGTGCCGGTCGCCTCAGTGGTGGCCGTTGAGCAGCCGCGCCTTGGCGGCGGCGTACTCGGCGTCGTCGAGCCGGCCGTCGGCGTGCAGCGCGGACAGCCGTTCGAGCCGCCCGACCAGGTCGCCCGGGGCGGCGTCGGCCGGGGCGTTCTCCGGCGTCAGCTCGGCGAATCTCGAACCGTCCGCCCGGGCCGCGCCCGCGAGCCGCGAGGCGTCCCCGGGGGGCGCGTCGGAGGGCCGGACGGCGTCCGCGGGGGGCGCGTCGGTGGAGCGCGGCGCCGGACGCGCCGGAGGGCCGTCCGGCGGCCCGTCCTGCCGCTCGTCGCCGGGCGGGTAGTCGGCCTGCGGCCCGGCGGCGCGTCCCCGGCCGCGGCTCCGGTCGTCCTCCCCCGGCAGCACCACCGACCGCGTCCACCGCACCGTGCCCGGCGGCGTCCTGTCCGGCGGCGCGGACGGCGCGGGCGCCGTCCCCCAGAACACCGACCGCAGGGCGCTCCGGTTGAACAGCACCAGCAGCGGCGCGCCGCCCATCAGCACGAACATCACTCCGCAGACGACGAACCCCGCATCGACGGAGGAGCCGGAAAAGGCGCTCTCCAGGAAGGCGTAGCCGAGGCTGAGGAACAGGGCGGGCCATGCCAGCATCGTCAGCCGGGGCCCCACCGGCAGCCCGCTGAAGGCGTAGACGAAGATGCCCGCGATGCCGGCGAAGATGGAAGCCGGGACGAGCCAGGCGACGCCGTCCGGGCAGGACGCGGCCACGACGGACGGCCCGCCCGACCCGCAGCTCCCGCCGATGCTCATGACCGCGCGGGACCCCAGGAACAGGACGGTCATGCCGCACGAGGCGCCGCCCAGCCCCACCAGGATGCCGATCGACCGGCGGACGAGCTGAAGGGGGGTGATCACGCTCCGTATGGTAGGGCAGAGTCCCCGTACCAGGACAGAACCCCGTTCTTTCCGTTCTAGACCACAAAGCCGCTGGACCAGCCCGGTTCAGGAGGTGGGGCCGGGTGGCCAGCCGAGCAGGCGGGCGCCGAGCACCGCGGTCTCCAGCGTGAAGCGCTGCGTCGGATCGTCCGGCGAGAAGCCCGTGAGCCGGCGGACGCGCTCCAGCCGGTAGGTCACCGCCCGGGTGCTGATGCCGAGCCTGCGCGCCGCGGCCGTCTGATTGCCCTGCGCCGCGAACACCGCCTCCAGCGTCTCCAGCAGAGGCCCCGCGCCGCCGCGCGCGTTCACCAGCGGGTCCAGGACGGTGGACACCAGGTCCTCGATCGCGTCCCTGTCGCGTAACAGCACCGGGAAGACCAGCAGGTCGGACGCCTTGAGCACCTGCGGGCGCAGTCCCAGCCGCTCCCCCAGCCCGATGGCGTCGCCGGCCTCGCGAAAGGAGGTCACCACCCCGCCCGGGCCACGATGCGGACGTCCGATGCCCACCCGCCAGTCGCCCGCGAGCGAGCCTCGCACGTGGTGGGTGAACTCCCCGGTGGCCGCCGTCAACGTCCCGGGCGCCACGCAGACCAGCAGCCCGTCCCGGGCCGCGACCAGGATGTTGTGCGAACCGAACCGCGCGATGAGCGCCTGCTCGATGCGGCGGACGATCGGATCGCCCTCGGCGATCGGCTCGGCGTCCTTGGCCACCGCGACGACGTACGCCTCGGCGAACCGCAGCCCGAAGTGCTCGGCGCGCTCGGCCAGCCGGTCCGCCCGTCCCTGGAGCAGGTCGTCGATGAACTCCCGCCGCGCCTGCTCCTCCTGCCGCAGGGCACGCGACTGCGCTTCCTCGTACCCCTCGAAGTACGCGCCGAGCGCGCGCCGCACCGCACCGAGCACCGGCGCCTCGGCCGGGCGGGCGGTCAGCTCGGAGGTGAGCAGGCAGGCGTCGGCCAGGGAGCGCATCGGCACGCCGCGCTCGGCGGCGGCCGTCCCCAGCGCGCGAAGCGCCTCGACGGCGTCCCGGCCGGGCAGGCGGCCGGTGGCGCCGGCCGCGACGAGCACCGGAAGGCACCCTTCGAGCAGGTCGGAGGGCACCCCGGTGGCCTCGCTCACATGAGCGAGAACGTCCATCACACTCCTACGTCGCGCCGGTCGAACGACAGCACAGCGGTCAGGGCGAGCACGGCCGTCCCGGCGAGCAGCACCAGGTAGTCCCCCACCGGCAGGCCGTTGGCCAGCGGGTTTCCCTCACTGTAGTAGTGGAAGGGCGACACCCAGCTCAGCCATCTCATCACCTCGATGTCATGGGCCAGCACGGTGACCACGTAGCCGGCGACCGCGTACACGCCCGCCACCGCCAGGGCCGTCCCCTTGCGGCCGGTGGCCGCCCCCACGGCCAGCGCCAGCGTCCCGTAGAACAGCACCAGCAGGTACAGGCCGAGGTGCGCGGCCAGCAGCCTGCCGAAGGGGACGCCGAGGTCCACCACGGCCCCGAGCACGACCAGCACCGTCAGCGACACCGCGGCGACGGCGAGCAGCCCGGCCGCCAGGGCCGCCAGCCGCTCCAGCACCAGCCGCCTGCGGTCCACCGGCAGCGTGAGCGTCAGCTCGAGCGTCCCGGACTCCTCGGGCGCCGCGATCGCCTTGTTGCCCAGGACCACGGCGCACATGATGAAGAGCAAGGGGATGAAAAGCTGGTAGATGACCGCCTGCAGGAAGCCGGCGCCGGAGGTGAAGTTCTCCAGGCCGCCCATGAGCTTGCGGACGCCCTCGGGGTACTTGGCCATGGCGATTTCGCTGTAGAGGCCCGGGTTCGCCCGCATCTGCGGGTAGAACGAGGTGTACATGCCGATGAACGCGCAGATGCCGATCGTCCAGCCGATGAGCGCGCGGCGGTACTCCCGCAGGGTCTTACGCACCAACGTGGGCATGGTGCACGTCCTCGCTGTAGTAGGTGAGGAAGATCTCCTCCAGGTCCGGCTCGGCGGAGATCAGGTGGACGACGGTGAAGCGCGCCGCCGCCTTGATGAGCGCGTCGGGACGGCCGTCGATCGTGCAGCGCAGGCTCGCGCCCTCGATCTTCAGGTCGCGCACCCCGGGCAGGTCGCGGAACGCCTCCTCGGGGATCGGCGCGTCGAAGTGCAACTCCACCTTGCGCACCGCCTTCTCCCGCAGCGCCGCTATGTCCTCCACCGCGACCAGCCGCCCGCGCCGGACGATGCCCACCCGGTCCGACACGTGCTCCACCTCGGCCAGGACGTGCGACGACATCAGCACCGTACGCCCCGCCGTGCGGACCTCCCGCACCATCGCCAGGAACTCCTGTTGCACCAGCGGATCGAGCCCGCTCGTCGGCTCGTCCAGGATCAGGAACTCCGGCTCGTGCATGAACGCCTGGATCAGGCCGACCTTCTGCTTGTTGCCCTTGGACAACTGACCCATCCTGACCGACAGGTCGGCCTCCAGCCGCTCGGCCAGCGTCTCGATCTTCCCCTTGGCGACGCCGCCCCGCACGCTCGCGAGGAACTCCAGGTACTCGCGGGCCTTCTCGCGGCCCTCCAGGGCCAGCTCGCCGGGCAGGTAGCCGATGCGCCCGCGGACCGCCGCGTCGCGCGGGTCGGCGCCGAGCACCCGCACGACGCCGCGCGTCGGCCGGATCACGTCCAGGAGCAGCCTGATCGTCGTCGTCTTCCCGGCGCCGTTCGGCCCGAGATACCCGAACACCTCGCCGGGACGGATCTCCAGACTGAGATCCTCAAGCCCCCGGCGCCTCCCGTAGAACTTCGTCAGCCCTTCGGCCTCCACCACTGCTGTCATGCCCGCATCTTGATCCCCACCCGGACACCACCAACAGCCCAACCCCCGGACACTTACACCCCCCTTCCTTTCCACACCCCGGCAACCACGCAGCCCGATGTCGACTGTCCCCGAACCACGCAAGCCCAGCTCCCCCAGAACCGGCCGTCCAAGAACTGCGCCCTTCAACCCCCGCCCAGACCGGCTCCTCCCGAACGGCGCACGCTCAAACACCCGCCCCGCATGGCTCCTTCTGAACGGCGCCGGGTCGGCGGGACGGTGTACGGCGAAGACGGCGCCGCCGTACGGCGGGCTAGCTGGTCAGCGGGTCTCGCCGATGGCGCAGGCGGTGGTGCCGCCGGGGAGGCGGTGGCGGTAGCGGGCGATGAGGCGGTAGACGCCCTCGGCGGTCCAGCTCACCGGGGGCGCCAGCATCACCATGCCGGCCGCTCGCAGGACGGCCCGCGGCTGGAGTGCGAGCAGCACCGCGACGGCCCGTGCCCCCTCGGCGCGCAGACCGTGCGGGCCGAGGAGCTGCACCGACCGGGTCACCTCGTCGAGGGTCAGCCCGTGCTCGGCCAGGTCGAGCTCCTGCCAGGGACGCGTCTCGGGCATGAAGGGAAGGTGTTCGCGGCCGAAGTCCACGCACCGCCGGCAGAAGCCGCAGTCGCCGTCGTACACCAGCACCCGTCGATTCTCGCACGCGCCCTCAACACCTCACCGTCCCCCCGGCGGCACCACGGGTGTCTTCGGCGACATGGCGAGGGTGCCTTCGACGGCACCAAGGTCCTCGGGTGACGCTACGGTGCTCCCGGCGGCAGTACGGGGAGACCTGCGGGTGCGCCCTCCTCCAGGAGGCGGAGCAGAGCGTCGGTGTCCACGTGCCGTTCGATCAGGTCGCCGAGCGCGTCGAGCTGGCGTTCCCTCAGGGCCGCGAAGGAGACGCCGGACGCGGGCACGAAGCGCCGGCCCGCCGCCGCGGCCACCTCCGCGAGGAACGCACGGCGGAACCCGTCGTTCTCCAGCGCCCCGTGCCAGGTCGTCCCCCACACCGCCCCGGCCCGGCACCCGTCCAGAAACGGCTCCACCTGGTCGAACGACGTGACCCGGCCATCGGCGGGCGGCTCCGCCTCACGATCGCCCTGGGAGCCGGGCCAGGCGACGGTCACGGTCCCGTGGTGGATCTCGTAGGCGGCGACGCGGCAGCCGTACGCCTCCCCGACCGGCCGGGCCAGGGTCTTCTCGGCGGCGAACTCGACGGAGGCGGGCAGCAGCCCGAGTCCTTCGACGAGCCCGGCCCCCGACTCCACCTCGTCCCTGATCGAGCGGGCGAGCATCTGGTATCCGCCGCAGATACCGAGGATCGGCCCGCGCCTTGCCGCCAGCGCGGCGGCGAGCCCGGTGCGGCGCAGCCAGTCCAGGTCGGCGACCGTGGCCCGCGAGCCCGGCAGGACGACGAGATCGGCCTCCCGGAGCTCTCCCACCTCGGCGCCGGAGGTGACGAACCGCACCACGACGCCCGGCTCGGCGGCGAGCGCGTCCACATCGGTGAAGTTGGAGATCCGGGGATACCGGACCACGGCCACCCGCAGGACGTCCCCGTCCGCCGGACCCGCCACCGCCGGCCGGGACCGGCCGTCCAGGGCGAGGGAGTCCTCCAGGTCCATCCACAGCCCGTCGAGCCAGGGCAGGACCCCGTACACCGGCCGCCCGGTCATCGCTCGCAGCATGTCCAGCCCGGGTTCGAGCAGTTCCCTTGCCCCCCGAAACTTGTTGATCAGGAAACCGCTGATGAGCGCCTGATCACCGGCGTCCAGCAGAGCCAGCGTGCCGTACAGGGCGGCGAACACCCCGCCACGGTCGATGTCCCCGACGACGACCACCGGAATGTCCGCCGCCCGGGCCAAGCCCATGTTGGCGATGTCCCCCCGGCGCAGGTTGATCTCCGCGGGACTCCCCGCGCCCTCGCAGACCACGACGTCATACGCGGCGCGCAGCCGCTGATAGGACTCCAGCGCGACCTGCCTGAGACGGTCCTTGTAGGCGCCGTACTCCATCGCGTCGACGTCGGCGAGCGGCCTGCCGAGGACCACCACCTGGCTGCGCCGGTCGCTGCCCGGCTTGAGCAGGATGGGGTTCATGTCGGCCGTCGGCTCCACCCCGGCCGCCTGCGCCTGGGCCACCTGCGCGCGCCCGATCTCAGCCCCGTCCGCGGTCACGAACGAGTTGAGCGACATGTTCTGCGCCTTGAACGGCGCCACGCGCACGCCCCGGCGGGCCAGCCACCGGCAGATGCCCGCCGTGACGACGCTCTTGCCCGCGTCCGACGTCGTCCCCGCGACCAGCAACGTCCCTTTTGGCACGGACCAAGGATGCCAGGGCCGATCACGACGCCGAGACCCGCGGTGCCGCGCGATTAATCGAGTGGCCCTCACCTGTGCCTCTGCACTTCGATGGTCTTCATCACCGGTGGCTCCGACGGCTCCATCACCGTCGATCGAGACCGGTCCTACGCGCGCGATGGCCATGCGACGGAAACGCTCAAGGGAGGCGAGGAGGCATGACGATCGTCCCGGCGGCGGGTGTGCGACGTCCCTGGCAGGACGTGCCGGACGAGCTGCGCGACGCCATCGAGTCCCACATGGGGGCGAAGGTGACGCGGGCCGTGACGCAGAGCGGCGGGTTCTCCCCCGGCGTGGCCGCGAGACTGCTCTTTCAGGACGGCAGCCGCGCCTTCGTCAAGGCCGTAGGTCCGACGCCCAACCCGCACAGTCCGGACATCCACCGGTCGGAAGCCCGCGTCGCCGCGCTGCTTCCCCCGCAGGTTCCGGCGCCGCGGCTGCTCGCCTCTTTCGACCTCGACGGGTGGGTGGCGCTGCTCTTCCAGGACATCGACGGCCGCCAGCCCGCCCAGCCGTGGCGGGCGGACGAACTGACGCGGGTCCTGGACGCGCTGGACGAAATGGCCACGCGGCTGACGCCGTCCCCGATCGCCGTCCCGTCCGCCTATGAGCGGCTCACCGGCATGTTCGAGAACTGGCGCACCGTGGCCGCCGCCCGCGACGCGGGCGAGGACGATCTCGCCGACCTGGGCCCCTGGGTGGCCGCGCACCTGGACGACCTCGCGGAGCTGGAGAGCCGATGGCCCGCGGCGACCGAGGGCGACAGCCTCGTCCACGGTGACATCCGGGCCGACAACCTGCTGCTGACCGATGACGAGGTCTTCGTCGTCGACTGGCCGCACGCGTTCCTCGGTCCGCGATGGTTCGACGTGGTCGCGATGCTGCCAAGCGTGCGGATGCAGGGCGGGCCGCCGCCTGAGGAGGTGATCGCCGGGCACCGCGTGGCCCGCGAGGCCGACCCCGCCGCGCTGACCGCCCTCCTCGCCGCGTTCGCCGGCTACTTCGCCTGCCAGTCGCGCCTGCCCGCCCCACCCGGCCTGCCGACCCTCCGCGCCTTCCAGCACGCCCAGGGCCAAGCCGCCCTGGAGTGGCTGCGCACCCGCACCACCTGGCCCTGATACCACGACCAGGAACACCAAGATCTTTCCGTCTCCCGACTCCTGCCCCGCGACGTGGGCCGCGCCACGGCCGATCACCTGGGGCGACGGCCACGCCCGGGTTCATGCGCCTCGGCGGCGCCCCCGGCCCAGGGCCCAGGCGGCCGCGACGGCGAGCCCGGCCGCCGCCAGGTTCACCGCGCGTGCCAGCCGTACCGACCTGGCGATGTCGCCGACCCGCGGATCGCGGCCGTCCCCCAGGACGGGCCGGTGCTCCACCCTGCCGGCGTACACGTTCCGGCCGCCGAGGCGCACGCCGAGCGCCCCGGCGAAGGCGGCCTCGCAGCGCCCGGAGTTCGGGCTCGGGTGCCGCCCGCCGTCCCTGCGCAGCACCGCCGCGGCCCGTCGCGGCGACCCGCCGACCAGCGGCGCCAGGACGCAGGCCAGCGCTCCGGTGATCCGCGCCGGGACGTAGTTGGCCACGTCGTCCAGGCGAGCGGCCGCCCAGCCGAACCGTTCGTAGCGCTCGGAACGGTGACCCACCATCGCGTCGAGCGTGTTGATCGCCCGGTACGCCAGCAGCCCCGGCACCCCTGCCACGGCGCCCCACACCAGCGGCGCCACGACGGCGTCCGAGGTGTTCTCGGCGATCGACTCGACGGTCGCCCGCGCCAGCTCGTCGGCGGACAACCCGGACGGATCGCGTCCGCACAGGTGCGGCAGCCGCTCCCGCGCGGCGGCGAGGTCGTCCGCCTCCAGGGCGCGCGCCATGTACGCCCCCTCCCGGCCCAGAGTGGTCCCGCCGAGCACCGCCCACGTGGCCAGCGCGGTGAGCGCGGTGAGCCCCGCGCCCGCCGCCGACATCCCCCGCGAGCCGACCACTCCTGTCGGACCAGGCATACCGTGCAGGCCGAGCATTCCTCGCGACACAGGCACGCCCTGCGGGCCGAGCACCCCACGTATGCCCGGCATGCCCTTGGTGCCGAGCACTCCGCGCGGCCCACGCATGCCTCGTGTGCCGTACATTCCCGGCAGTCCAGGGATGCTTCGCGCCCCCGGCTTCCCCGGCTTCCCCGACTTCCCCGGCCTTCCTCGGATCGACCACTCGACGGCCGCACCCAGGGCCGTCATCGCGCCGACGCACACGGCCACGTGTCCCACACCCCGCGCGCGGTCATCCCCGTACAGCCGGCGTTCCACGGCCGCCGCGCCGCGTCCGAACACCGCCACGGGGTGCAGGCCACTTCGCGGATCGGCGAACACGGCGTCCAGCGCGACCCCGAGCGCGATCCCCACGGCTCTGCCCCGCCACGGTGACGTCCTGGACGGCGCAGGGCGCGCGTCCCCCGTTGCACCTCGGCGGGCGACCGACTTCACGAAAGACACAGAACACTCATTCGACGGAGGATCATTCGACAGACGCTCATTTCGACGGACCGCTCAGACCAGGTGAGCATGGACCTCATCCACGGCCAGGTGAGCATGGAGCTCATCCACCGCCGGGTGAGCATGGAACTCGTCCACGGCCGGTTCACACCAGATGAGCATGGAGCTCATCCCAGTTGGCGTCCAGCCAGGCCGCCGCCCTGCGGATGCGCTCCCCCGCGCCCTCGCGCCACATGCGGGCCCAGCCGCCGCCGTCCCGCTCGGCGCGCGCCCGCATCGCGACGTACGAACGGCCGAACCGGAGCCTGCTGACCTCGAGCAACCGGCGCCGGTCGCGGGCCGAGAAGCCGTACGCGTCGCAGAACAGCCGCAGGCGCGCCCCCGCGTTCAGGCGCCGCTGCAGCGGGTCGCGGTCGACGGGGTCGGCGATGGGCGCCCAGTGGCGCAGCACCGTCGCCGCGTCGAACAGCCGGGTCGTCGGGCGTGCCATGTCGAAGTCGATCAGCGCCCACGGCCTCTGGTCGCGAAATATCACGTTTTCCGGGGTTATGTCGCAATGCCCGACCAGCTCGGGCGGCGCGTCGTCCAGCGCCCCGTCGACCCAGACCGCCCCTCGCGGAGGGACGAACCCCTCCACTGCGTCATGGAAGCGGCGCACCAGCACCGCGAGCTGCACCAGCGCCTCATCGCTCACCACGTGAGCCCGCAGCGGGCGCGTCGCCGCCTCACCGGGGACGTAGGAAAGGATCTCCCGCCCCCGCTCGTCGACCCCGTGCACCCGCGGCACCCGGTCGAAGCCGGCGGCCTCCAGATGACGCAGCAGAGCGTGCACGGCCGGGCTCGAGACGCGCATCGGCCGCCGCACGGTGTCGCCCACGCGCACGACCCCCTCCGTCACATCACCGCCGTACAGGGGGATCTCAGGAGCTGACGTGCCGACGAACATGGCGCACCAGCATAGTCCTCCCGTTCCCCGCCAGATGACCTCTTCGTCCCAATTTTTCGCCGACCTCACCACCGCGGCCGCTACTCATAGAAACGCAGCCGCCCGCGACACCACCGCTTCCGCTCAACGGCCACAGACGCACAGAGACGGACACGAGCCGTGTAAGCAGCGCCGCACCTGTTCCGCAGGCGCTCGCAGGCGCCCGTGTGAGCACGCCGGAGCGACGCGAGCCCGGCGCGGGGCATCCGCCCGGTGAGCAGGGAATCCAGCGGTGAGGGCGACAGGCCGTCCGAGGCCGGTCCCCCGGACCGACCACCGCTCCAGGTTGTCTACGGTTACCCCATGCCCATCGCGCTGGCCTTCGCCGCCTTCGTCACCACCCTGCTGGGCGGGCTCGTCGCGCAGCGCGTCCGCGACCGGCGGCACATCGTGCTCGGCGCGGCCGCCGGCGTGATGCTCGGCGTGGTGGCCTTCGACCTCGTCCCGGAGAGCCTGGAACTGTCACCCCACCGGCTCCTCGGCGTCCCCGTCCCGGTGCTCGCGCTCGCGGCGGGCTTCCTCACCATCCACGTCGTCGAACGGTCGCTCGCCGTCCACGACGTCCAGGACGGGCACTACGCCAGCCACAGCCACCGGCACTCCGCCGTCGGCCTGGGCGCCGGATCGGCGCTGGTCGTGCACAGCTTCATCGACGGCACGGCGATCGGCGCCGCCTTCCAGTCGGGCGGGGAACTGGGCCTGGTGGTGGCGGTCGCCGTCATCGCGCACGACTTCACCGACGGCTTCAACACCTTCACCCTGACGACCCTGTACGGCAACGCCCGCCGCCGCGCCCTGATCCTGGTACTGCTGGACGCCATCGCCCCCGTGCTCGGCGCCGCGCTGACCTTCCTGGTCGCGATCCCCGAGGCCGTGCTCGCCGGCTACCTGGGTTTCTTCGCCGGCTTCCTGCTCTACCTGGCGACCTCCGACATCCTCCCCGAGGCCCACACCACCGACCACCCCACCCAGGCCACCCTGCTGGCCACGATCGCCGGCACCCTGTTCATGTGGCTGGTCATCGGCCTGGCCGCCCACCATTCATAGCGGCTCGTCCCCACGGGCCCGAGTGAATCCGTCCGGCACGCGGCCGTGTGACGGTTCGGCCGAGAGAGTCAACCCCTCGATTGAAGGGCCGCCGCCCGGGTCACCAGGCACGTGTCCCGTTGTCAGGGTCCTCCCCAGATCGCTCCGTCGCGTGCACAACCTGGCGAAACCGGTGCGAGTGAGACCAGCGAACGTGGTGTCGGCCCAAAGGTCTCACGGCGCTCTCGTCGAAGGACGTCTACGCAACGACGAATGTACGAGCGTTGACGACTTGTCGCGACGGACTCCCTTCCACATCGGAGGACGTTCGGTGGCGTTGGTGGGAGTAAACACAATCACGTCCGCTCGGTCAAGGATCTGTCACCTGGCTCGACGGGGGCCGGGAACCGGACACGCATCCGCCGGGCAATTCTGGGCACCGTCGTCGCGCGACCAGCGGATACGTCGCGACGAAACCTTCGGCATCCCAGCGCAGGAGAACCTCGTACCGAAACTTTCACCCCGGTTAGCACGCGCCACGCGAGCGGACTACGCCTTTTCCCTTCACTCCGACCGAAAGTTTCAGTAAGGACTTGACACATTTCAGAAGTGTTTCCAGACTGAGCACCCAGGCCGCCCTTGTCAGTCGGTGGTGCGTGTCGCATGGGCCCTGGCCGCGACGTCCCGTGGTGTGCGTCTCCGTTGAAGACGCGACGTCGAGTCGGCGGATGATTCCGCATTCTCTCCGTTTCCTTATGCATTCTCAGGAGCTCACGCATGGGCATGAACGACCTGGCCCCACCCGGGCCCCGCCGCCGCATCGGCGGTCTCCGCCAGACGCTGATCGCCGGCGCTCTGGGCGCCCTCGGTCTGACCACCGTGCTGATCGCGCCGGGTACCGCCGGCGCGGCCGAGAGCACGCTGGGCGCGGCGGCCGCGCAGAGCGGCCGCTACTTCGGCACCGCGATCGCCTCGGGCAAGCTGGGCGACTCGCAGTACACCACCATCGCGAACCGTGAGTTCAACATGGTGA